>CAZEJX010000012.1:0-17198 GCA_964512715.1 uncultured Candidatus Saccharibacteria bacterium | reverse complement strand
CGAAGAGGAGTAATTCAAACCGAAAGAGAGGAGGGAAACGCCCTCGAGAAAGCTCGCCGAAAACCGCGTTTTGAAAGAGACGAAGAAGGCGAGGAAGAGGCTTCAAAAGATGCCTTCCCATCTTTTGAAGCCGACAAAAACGCCGAGAGCGATGCGCTCGAAGAGCGGCTAAATACCGGCATTGCAGAGTTACATCGTATCAAAGGCAGTCTCGAAGAGCTGCCGTTTGATGAAAATGATCTTGAACAAAAAGAGGAGGAAGACGATGAATCACTCGAGGAGACCATAAACCTCAAGAAGGCTGCTTAGATAAGTTCCGAGTTGGTATACTTAGAGTAATGGCGCGTTTCGCGATTATTGGAGTGCTTCTTATGGCATGCAGTGTGCCTCTTTTGGCGCATGCCGAGATACAAAATTCCGGCTTGTGGCTCACCTGGCGCGCGGCAACGTATGTGCCCGCCGATGCCGCGGTTCGTCCGCTGCCAGTTCCCAACTCCAAAATTATCGCAGCTCTGGATGTGATCGAAAACGGCATACCCGTCGATATTTCGAAGCAAACGGTGTACTGGTACGTAAACGATACCCTCGCGACAGGGGGTGTGGGGCTTAGCCGAGTAACGATTTCTGTACCGAATGCGCTCGGCGGCGACTCCTTCACGCTGCGCGCCTCTTTACCTGATTATAAGGGCGGTCTGGGGAAAACAATCGAGGTACCGGTTGTAAATCCTCTGGTAGTAATTCGGGGAACCAATGCCGAAGGAACCATAGAGAACTCTCCCTTCCTCGTTTGGGCAAAACCATATTTCTTTGACGTGAATTCCATAGACGAGCTCGCGGTTAGCTGGAAAGTAAACGGTGTTGCTCCGCAATCATACCGAGATCCTTTTATACTTAATGTCTCCTTGGATAAAGACACGCCTACGGGCAGCGCCATTACTTTTGATGTCCGCATCACGAATCCCGCCAAAGTATTAGAATTTGCGACGGCAAGAACCGCATTTACTTTTACTCCATGAAAAAAACCCTCATCACCATCGCAATTATAGGAGTAGCGGGTGGAGTGATCGCCCTGGGATTCTTTCTGCGCTCCAAGAGCAGCCGAAACGCATCGCCTGAGACAGCGAATAATAGTGGAACGGTAGGATTGCCGGTAGCAGGAAGTTCAGCTGGTGGCGCGGCAGGAGAAACCACGGGCGGATCTCTCGCGGGACTCTCTTCGCCAACCTTACCCGAAATCATTGCCTATTTTGTACGCCCCGATGGCGCAATTGTGAGTGTCGGCAAGGACGGTAAAATAAGTCTTACTACCCAAAGCTCTTCTACACTCCTTACTACCCAGACGATTGACGGCATCGCCTCCGCGGAATTTTCCGCGGATGGTAAGAAGATACTCCTAAAAATAAGCGGTACTGATTCTCTTTCTCCGAACTGGCGCGTGTATGATGTCTCAAAAAATTCCTGGCGGACACTCACAATCGAGACCACCCAAGCGGTCTTTTCCCCGCAAAACGAGAGTATCGCCTATTTTTCACGAAAGCTCTCGGGTGTAACCCTCACGACCCTAGATCTTTCCCGAGACACTTCAAAGCCGGTAACGTTTCTTTTCCTGGCGGCCGAGGGGCTTTCGCTCACCTGGACCGACCCCGACACAATCGTGATTGGCGAAACGCCTTCGGGAAATGTTACGGGCTCGCTCTGGAGCTTCAGCATGAAGACCCGGCGCCTTAGTCAGATTACAGCCGAAGGTTCGGGGATGAGTATACGTTCCTATCCCGGCGGGCATAAGCTGCTTTTTAAGGCAGATAACGGCGGATCGCTCAGCCTCCTTCAAAAGGATTTCTCAGTCGAGCAATCGTTTGCGTTCCTCACCCTTCCCTCAAAGTGCGCTTTTTATATGGCAGCAAGCTCGTCCGAAGTTATAGTCTGTGGCATACCTCAAGACACCGCAGCTTTTCGAAGCGCGACATTGCCGGACGATTACGAAACCCAGGCGAGTATGACCTCTGACAGTTTGGTATACCTGAGCATCAATGATGGCGTCATTCACCGTGTATCAGTAAACGACGCGATCCATGTCGATATCTCTGAAGTACGCGTGGTAGGGAACGACGCTTATTTTATAAACCGCTGGGACGATAAGCTCTACAAGCAACCGTTGCAGTAAGTCCATCAGTATGTAAATATTATATACTATAGTATATAATATTTAAGATTAAATCTGTCGGCAGATTTACGACACAAGCTTCACCGTAACATAGCGTTCCTTCCCGGCGCCTTGCGACTCAGTCGCAACTTCCGGATGACCTGCCAATTCCATATGAATAATGCGCCGCTCGTAGGAATTCATTGCCGGCAAGGTAACCGGCTCTTTGGTCTGAACTACTTTCCGCGCTGCAGCGCGGGCGAGTTCTGTTAGAAGCTTTTCGCGTTCCTTGCGATAATTGTTAACATCAAAAAAGAGCGGAGCTTCACCATGTTTCTGGGCAAGAATCTGCGAAAGTTGATTCAGTATGTCGACGAAAATCGGGTGGTGTTCGCGCAATCCCGCTGGTGTATCAAAAACCACAATGCTTCCGGAGCGATGCTCCATATCCAGTTCCACTTTATAATCCGTAAAGCCCATTTTCTGGACCAACTCTTTTGTAAATTGTTCCCAGTTCATAATAAAAGACTGAGGAAGGGGTGAGAGCAGAAAAGCTCTCATACGGTTCGAGGTGGCACGCGCAATCCTAAGACTACGTTCTTAAATGTGCCAGATCTCGATTCACGATCCACTGCTGGGCAATCGTGAAAAGCGAGCTCACAACCCAGTAGAGCGACACCGCAGCTGGCAAGCGATAGAAGATAATGAGGGTAATAAGCGGAGCTACTACCACCATATTTCTTGCTGCTGCCTCGGCCGGCGACGGAGAAGTCGCGTTGCGTGGCGGCAAAGCCATCCGTGCCTGAATAAATTGGAGTATTGCCGCTAGCGCCACCATGAGAATACTCCGCTCATTGAGATTTATCAAGCCAAAAAGAGTGCTGTGGAGCACGCCCGGATCAGCGATAAAGGAATAGAGACCTACCAGTGTACCCGCCGCGAGATCTCTTAAGAATATTCTGTAGAGCGCGATTAAGATGGGAATCTGGACGAGAAGAAAAAGAAATCCCGAAAACGGATTCACGCCGTGCTCCGCGTAGAGCGCCATCATAGCCTCAGTTTGTTTTACCCGATCATCCTTAAATTCTTTTTGAATTTCCTTCAGGCGGGGCTGGATACGTTGCAAGATAATCTGCTGGCGGGTACTTTTATGAAAAAGAGGGAAGAGCAATAAGCGAATAAAGAGCGTGAGAATAATAATCGCGAAGCCGAGATCTCGGAGTGCGATAGTGTTATAAAAAAATACCAGGAGATTAACGAGTGGCTGCGTGAGGGCGTGATAGAAGAAGGAAGATATCATAAGGTGTTACGTGCGAGATACGAGAAGGCGCGAGACTAGTTTGTATACTTCATCTCGAAACCGGGCAGCTACTAATGAATTTGCGGGGGGAAGGATATTGAGAACTACATCGTTACCCGCAAGATCCATCTTTTCTAAAAGAGCTCTTGCGCGACGCTTCAAAAGATGTCGGCGAACGGCTGTCTTTGCGGTTTTCGCACTCACTACAATAGCAAATCTCCCATAGGGCAGTCCATTCCCTTGAGAAAACAGGGAAAGGTAGGGCGATGCAGCCGTTTTGCGGCGAAATAAATCCGGAATGAGGGTGCTCGGCACTCTCTTCACGGTGATTGAATTACACCGTAAGGCGCTTGCGGCCTTTGGCACGGCGTCGTTTTATTACATTTCTGCCTCCCGGAGTGCGAGAGCGCTTCAAAAATCCGTGGGCACGCACGCGTTTGCGTTTTTTCGGTTGATACGTACGAGACATGATTGCATACATTGTACCACGGAAATCGTAAGTTGCAAACTGAGAACAATTTCTTCGTACACGCTAAACACAAACGAATCCTCTCTGCTTTTTTAAAACCATTTTTGTCAATATTGTTTTTATACACACAAAATCCCCATTGGTAATATATTTTAGGCTTTGACGTCTTCAAAAATCCGCCTAAAATGGAGTGCATGAACTTGGAGGAACTTTGGACGCTGGCGCTAAACCAGATGGAAATTCAACTGACGCGTCCTAGTTTTGCCACGTGGCTCAAAAACAGCAGACTGGTAGACAAGAAAGACGGCACCTTTGTAGTTGCTCTGCCAAATCACTTCGCGAAAGAGTGGGTAGAGAACAAATACCAGAAGAATATCTTGGGCGTCGTACGAAATTTTGACAGCTCCGCCCGTAAAATAGAGTTTGTAGTGCGCTCTGAGGCTCTGAAGACCGTACCGGAGAAGCTCACGGCGGAAGCACTCGAGAAATTTGAGAATCGCATCGATCTTTCGTTCCATATCGACCCTGATACCGGACTTAACTCGCGGTACACCATGCGTTCCTTTGTGGTAGGCGGCTCGAATGAGCTCGCGTTTGCCGCCGCGAACGCGATTGTGGATGCGGTGGGGACAAAGTACAACCCCTTCTTTATCTACGGCGGCGTAGGACTTGGCAAAACCCACCTCATTCAAGCTATCGGGAACGCCATCAAAGAACGATATGGAGGCAAACTCAAACCACGCTATGTCTCTTCGGAAAAATTCACCTCCGATGTAGTCTGGGCTATCCGCAATAAGAGGAGTGAGGATATCAAACGGAAATATCGCGATTGCGACATCCTTATCATCGACGATATTCAGTTCATCGGTGGCAAAGAAAAGACTATGGAAGAATTTTTCCATACCTTCAACGCCCTCTACGAAAACAATAAGCAAATTATTATCTCCTCCGATCGTCCACCGCAGTCTTTGGCAACCCTCGAGGATCGGCTTCGTTCCCGCTTTGAAGGGGGTCTTATCACGGATATCGGTTACCCAGAGTACGAAATGCGCCTCGCTATTGTGCGTGGCAAGCTCCAGGAACGCAAACACGAGCTTTCGCCGGCAATTATGGATTTAATCGCCCGCCGGGCGAAGAAGAACATCCGGGAGCTTGAAGGAGTGGTTAATAAGATCATCTTCTGCGAGGAATTAAAGAAGGCACCGTTAAGCGAGGCGGAGGTGGAAGACGTTATTAATAAATCACTCAAGAATTTCTCGCAGCCGGTTACGGATTACCAAATCCTTAAAGCAGTGGCTGACTTCTACAACATCGCTCTTGAGGATCTTTCGGAGCGCAATCGCAAAAAAGAAGTGGTGGAACCGCGCCAGGTTGCCATGTATCTTCTTCGGGATATCCTGGAGATGAGTTATCCATATATTGGGAAAAAGATGGGGAGAGACCACACGACGGCAATTCACGCGATTGAGAAGATTAGCCAGGAAATCAATAAAAATAGCTCGCTCACTCAAAAGATAAACTTAATTAAGGATTTGATTTATAAAGTTTAATCACACGTTCTCCCGCGCTTTCCCCACGTTATCCCAATTCTCGTTCATCATTTCTTCAGGCAAAATAAGGAAATCCCCAAATCCACACGTATAACAACAGTAACAACAAGTATGTATCTTTTATGAATATTATTTGTATTAAGGATAAGTTGAAAGAAGGTGTGGAAGCGATAGCGCGTATTGCGGGGGATCATCCGACACTCGCTATTATTAAAAATGTTCTTATCGAAACTGAAGGGGATCACATTCGGTTAGTGGGAACGAATTTAGAAGTAGGCATGCAATATACTGTTCCGGGTAAAGTACAAGAAAAAGGATCCATCACGGTGCCGGCGAATGTATTACATCAACTCCTCTCAGCCATTTCTGAAGACAGGGTAACCCTTACCGCGAAAGGGGATATGTTGGAAATTGAAACCGATACGTATAGTGCGAAGCTCCAGGGAAGTTCCGCTGAGGAATTTCCGCTTATCCCGAAACTTGAGCATAAAGAGCACTATATCGAAATAGGCGGGCAATTATTAAAGGAAACGCTCGATAAAGTGCTTTCCGCAAGTCAGTTTTCGGAATTACGGCCGGAACTCAATAGCGTTTTTCTTCATTTTTCGATGGAATCATTAGTCTTTGCCGCTACTGACAGTTTCCGTCTAGCCGAAAAAACCATAAACGAAAGCGAATTTGAATCCAATTTAGAAGACGAATTTCGCATTCTTATCCCGCTTAAAACTGCCCACGAAACCGTTCGTCTTTTGAAAAAGAATACACCCGTTAAAATCTATAAAGACGAGAATCAACTCCTCATAACCACTCAGGATTTCGAATTTATTTCACGCCTCATCGACGGCGCTTTCCCTGATTATCAAGCGATCCTTCCTAAGGAATTCAGCGCGGAGGTTATTGTGGAAAGCGCGGAACTCACGAATGCCCTGAAGCTTGCAGGAGTATTTACGAGTAGTACCCCGGAAGTGATTCTTAAGAACGGCGAAAAGGAGCTCGAGATATTCTCTCGTGATGAAAAACTTGGCGAAAATAATTCCCGCGTACCCGCGAAAATTAAAGGTGACTTCAAGGAAATTAACTTCAATTGGCGCTACCTCTTAGACGGTATCCGCGCCTGTGGCAGTAAAGAAATTGTAGTAGCTATTTCCGATGAGAATCGTCCGGCGCGGCTCGTGTCACGCGATGATAGTTCGTTTTTCTACATCGTAGTGCCGATGCTAAAAGGGTAGGATGGTTCCATCTCCGGTTCCCGATCCTTCACCTGCTGAAGTTGTTGCTTCTGGCAAAGTACTGCTCGAAGAAGGAGTTGGAGCCGGCGGTACATAAGGGTGTTCATTTACCCAATGAGAAACTCCAATTTCCCATTTTGTATATTGAGGATCCCGTGCCGGATTTGAGGGCGCCGCGCCAGTCGGATCATCCGTATCCACACAGAAGAGAATCGTATGGGGGGTGCCATTACTATCCGTACACATGCCAATAAGGGCCTGTTTGGTTTGTTGAAGCGGTGCTGGCGGGGTAAATGATTCGGAAGGCTGAGTTGCGAGAGCGCTCTGCATAAAACCGCTCCAGATAGGTACAGCGGCGAGGATTGAGGATCCCTGCCGGTGCATCGCTACATTATTATTATTTCCCGCCCATACGCCGACGACGAGCGAGGGGGTATAGCCGATTGTCCACGCGTCGCGATAATCATTCGAGGTGCCCGTCTTCAAAGCAACATCATGGCCGGGGAATACTGTAAGCCCGAGGCTCGAATGGAATAATCCCGAACGGGCATTTGCGTCAGAGAGCACATCATTTACTTCACGAATAGGTTCCGCGTCCATTACCTTAGAGTCTTTCGGTTCGAAACTCTCCACCACATTATCGCTGCTGTCGCGCACTTCTAAAATCATGGCTTGGTCCCGAAGCGTGCCTTCCTGAGAAAGAACCGAATACGCTTTTACGAGATCAATAAGGTGCACTGCTCCGCCGCCAAGCACCAAGGAGAGACCGTATTTATTCGGATCATCCAAGGTGGTTATGCCGAACGATTGGAGGAGTTGAATTGCGTTCTTCTTTCCTACAAGATAGAGCATCTTTACCGCCGGTACGTTCACTGATTCCGCAAGCGCATGACGCACATCCATCGGACCCGAGAAATATCCTTCAAAATCCTGCGGATGGAAACAGCGGCTATCGCTCGAATCAAAGTTCGGAACATCGGGGCAAGCAGCGTTCGTAGAAAATTCCGTTGGCACATCAAAGAGCACCGTGTTGGGCGTATAACCCTGTGTAAACCCTTCAAGATATACAAACGGCTTCAGTGCCGATCCCGGCTGGCGCAGGGCTTGGGTAGCGGCGTTATAGCTTCCCTGATGATCTTTGTCGAAGTAGTCGCGTGAACCCACCAAGGCGAGAATCTGGCCAGTTGTAGAGTCTTCCGCAACGAGCGCGGCATTACCACCGCCATAAGCAGCTTCATTACGGGCTGCTCCTTCCGAAACCGCTTTCTCCGCGGCTTGCTGGAGTGTCCAATCGAGGGTGGTCTTAACTTTGAGTCCTCCTTTGCGCACCGTGTCCTCACCATATTTCTGAAGAAGATAGTCCTGGACCGCGAGTACGAAGTGAGCAGCTTTGATGCCCGTGGGGTTCTGCGCGGCAAACACAATAGGCTGACTAAGCGCCTGCTGGTACTCGGTATCGGTTATCTTCTTCTGATCGTGCATAGCTTTCAAAACCAAGTGCTGGCGCTGAAAAAGAAGATCGAGGTGGCTTCCCCAGGGGGAAAGACGGGAAGGTGCTTGTGGTAGAGCGGCGAGTATCGCTGATTCCGCAATCGTAAGATCCCGCGCCGGTTTAGCAAAATACATTTGGCTTGCGGTCTCGACGCCATAAATAGTCGGTCCATAGGGAATCTCGTTCAAATACATCTCAAGAATCTTGTCCTTGGTGTACTGCTGATCAAGCTGGATAGCCAAAATAAGCTCGCGCAATTTCCGGGTAAGCGTCTTTTCCGGAGAAAGGAATGCGTTTCGCGCCAGTTGCTGGGTAATAGTTGAGCCTCCCTGACCGGTGAGATTGCCGCCGGAAATATTAGTGATAACCGCACGGGCAACCCCCTTTAGATTGAAAGCGGGCTCGTTATAGAAATCCTTATCTTCGATGGCGATCGTAGCGTCCTCGAGCGATTTTGGGACTTCGGAAAGAGGAATAGTAGTGCGTTTCTTACCCCCGGAGATTTCATAGAGAAGCACGGTGCCGGTGCGATCGAAGATCTTCGTAGATTCCGAAATAGTGTGGTTAGAGATTTCCGAAGGAGAAGGAAGATTCTGCGCAAGGTAAATAAAAAACGCGGTAAATGCCGCGATACCGCCCAAAGCGAGCCAGGCTGCCGCGTGGAATAATCGACGACCCTCTTCTTTAGTTATTTTCCGCTGTAAAAATCGCTCAAACGAGCGAAACAAAGACTCTTTTGGCATGTATTAAGTATAACGCAAACAAAAACCCGCCATGTAAATATGTATGACGGGTTTCCGTAGTGTTTCTTATGAAGTTTCGAGATTCTCTTCTCCAAATCCTTCGCTGATGTGCATGGTTGGCGGAAGATCTTCTTCGTCCTCCTTATCCTCGTCTTCATCATCCTCATCTTCCACCATGTCTAAACCATCTTCGTCTTCGTCCGTTCCGTAGCCTATATCATCGAGTTCAAGCGGTTGATTATCTTCTTCGTTTGGATCCGAGTCTGAGAGACCGCGTCCGCGAGGATTAATATCGTCAAAAGACATACAATATTTCTTTGGTTTGTTTTCGAAGACCAGTATAGTTTGCTCACAATTTGCGTCAAGAGTATCTTGTGGACATTTGAAAGACGAGGGAGTAAAGTCTCGAGAGAATTAAGGAGGAGAAACAGTGAGAAATCCTATTGTTACATTTGCTGATCTTGTTGAAGCTCTCGAAGAAGAAGGCGCGGGTCCCTGGCTCCAAAAGATAAAAGCAAATCTTCCTTCCCCGGAGCAATGGGACTACACTCTTACTCTCGCCATTGAGAGAGAAGCGTTTCTTTTCTTTATTAATAGACTAACCCCGATCATCTCAGAAGAAGCCCACACTGCGTTGATGAGTAAGCGCGAGGGGGACTATGATGCGGCGTTGGAAATTCTCGCAAAAGGGCACCTGCTTTTCTTCACGATCAGCGATCTCGCTCGGCAAGCAGGCATCCCACTTCAGCACGAAGAGATCGCGATTGTGTTCGGCTCTGCAGAAGAATCGGTAGCTTACCGGTCCGAGCGGGTATTGAGGGGTTTCTGAATTGAGGCGCCTTAGAAGGCGCCTTATTTTATTCTCATCTGCGCCGCTGCAATGGCAATCGCGAGTGCGTCAGCGGCGTCGTCAATCACGCTGAGCTCCGGCGTTTTCAAAATAAGGCGGACCATCTTTAAGACAGCATGCTTGTCTGACTGGCCGTAACCGGTAACCGCCATCTTTACCTCGGTCGGCGCGAATTCCGCGATGGGAATATTTTTTTCCCTGGCAGCGAGAAGAATGACGCCGCGCGCTTCGGCGATTTGGATGCCGGTCGTCTGGTTTTTCATAAAAAAGAGTTTCTCCGTTGCCAGAACTTGTGGCTGGTACTGCGCGAGGAGTGCATCAAGATGGGTTTTGATCGCAAAAAGCGCATCCGGCCCGCGCAGTTTACTGGTCGAAAGTAATCCCGCTTCGCAAAATCGCAAGGCGCTTCCTTGCTTCTCGATGAGTCCATAGCCGGCACGATCAGTGCCAGGGTCAATGCCAATAATAATCACCCCTCCATTGTACCGCATGACCCCCGCTATTGACTTAGGTTTCGTACTATGAGAAAAAGAGATGTTCTTTTACATATTCAAAGGGAGGGAATCATGCGTATCGTCGCGGTGCGAAACGGAGAGTATAACAAAGAAACCGGCCACCTTTCGTCTTCGGGCAAAGTCCAGATCAAGAAACAAGCAGAATGGCTCACACAACAAGAGCTGGGCAAGATCCTCGTTCTTCATTCGCCGCGGGCCTGCGCGGTCGAGAGCGCCAAAATCATCAGTGGCATCATAAAGGATGCGACGCTTCGTGAGAGCGTTCTCCTCAGGTTCTCGGCAGCCGATAGGGCGCTCGCGCCTTTTCCCGAACTCGCAAAAGAGATGGACACGCTCTTTCGCGAGTTCGAGACCATCATCATCGTGTCGCATCGAGTCATCGCCGAGTACTTCCCGGCGTTTTACGCGAAGGAGCGTTGGGATGCCGTGACTGATACACCCATCCTCCTTATGGGGCAGAGCTGGATGGTCTCGAGCCCCGTACCCCTTTTCGCATAAGAAGCGCCGCCAGGCCTCACCGAATCTAACTCGGTAGGCTCGGCGGCGCTTTTACATTTCTGTCCACTGCTCTCTCTTTGCTGCTACTGTATACTCTAGAGTATGCCCGACATGAGCGCGCTTCAGCAGAAACTCAAAGAAATTGCCCGCGCGGGAGAGGAGCGGGACGCAATCCGCCGCGCTAAAACTCTAGATTTGCCCTACGTAGATCTTCGCCGCGCGCCAATTTCGATTGAAGCGGTAAAGACTATCAAAGAAGAGGATGCAAAGAAGGCCTGGATGGTGGCTGTGCAAATCGCGAATCACGAAGTCGCCATAGCAGCCGTAAACCCCAAAGATCCGGCAGCTCAAGAAGTCTTGGAAGCACTACGCGCAAAAAAGTATACTCCCAAACTTTTCGTAGCCTCCCGTTCCGGTGTCGAAGAGGCGCTCCGAACCTATGCGCAAGTTTCCGGAACGACCACCGATATCACGGGCAAAGTAGAAATCGAGAAATCCCATCTCGAAAAACTATCCAAAGAACTCACTACCCTTACTGCAGCTACGACGGAGCTTCAAAAAATTGATCTTGAAAAGGCGACTACGAGCGGGATTCTTGAAGTAGTGCTCGCCGGGGCTTTGGCACTCAAAGCGTCGGATATCCATTTCGAAACCGAAGACCAGTCCGTACGCTTGCGCTACCGTTTAGATGGCGTGCTCCATGATGTACTTACAAAAATTCCTAAAAAGGCGTATCACGGCATCGTCTCGCGCATAAAACTCCTCTCCGGCATGAAAATCAATGTTCGCGACGAAGCCCAGGATGGCCGTTTCACCATAGGGCTCGAGAGCAAAGATATTGAAATGCGCGTTTCAATCATTCCCTCCGAATTCGGCGAGAGTATCGTAATGCGCGTGCTCGACCCCGATGCTATCAGCGTTGAGATTCCTCAACTCGGCTTGCGCGCTGACGATCTCGCAATTGTGGAATATGAACTCAAAAAACCGAACGGCCTCGTACTCAATACCGGACCGACCGGTTCAGGCAAAACCACTACTCTCTATGCTTTCATGCGACGACTCACCACGCCGGACATAAAAACCGTGACCGTGGAAGACCCGATTGAATATCACCTAAAGGGCATCTCGCAAACCCAGGTAGATACCGAAGCCGGTTACACCTTCGCGAAAGGACTGCGCGCGATTGTACGCCAAGACCCCGATGTTATTCTCGTCGGTGAAATCCGGGATTTTGAGACCGCCGATATCGCGCTTGAAGCCGCGCTCACCGGCCATCTGGTACTTTCTACGCTCCATACGAACGATGCGATTGGCGCGGTGCCACGCTTAGTTGATCTCGGCGTGAAACCGCAGTCTATCGGTCCGGCGCTTTCATTAGTGATTGCTCAACGGCTCGTGCGCAAGCTCTGTGAGAAGTGCAAAAAACCCGTGGAAGTCACAGTGGATATAAAAAATCGCCTCGAAAAGTTTCTGAAAGAGCTTCCGGAACGGGTAGACCGCGCTCCCTATGGAACACCCACAGTTTTTGAGAGCGTTGGTTGCGAGGCCTGTGGCATGACTGGCTTTCGTGGCCGCGTAGGCATCTTCGAATTCTTTAAAGGCGGACCGGAGCTTGAAGAAATTATTCTCGACAAGGTTTCCGAGCTATCGCTCAAGGCACTTGCAAAAAAACAGGGGATGGTTAGTATGCAAGCAGACGGAATTTTGAAAGTGATTTCAGGAGGAACCACGTTTGCCGAGGTTGAATCCGTCACCGGACCGCTAGAGTGGTCATAAAACAAAAATAGCCATCTCAAAACTGGGGGCTATCCCGGCGAGGGGAAAGGCGGTTTTCTTTGCAAGCAAAGAAAACAACAGGATAATTTCGAGGAGAGGATTCGCCAAAACCAATCCATCCTTAATTCTAAAAAGTTATCCTTTCGCCCCCAGATTTGAAATGGCTATTTTCAGATTCATATTATAGCACCCCTGTTTTAATTGTCAATAGCACAACTTTCCCTGGCTCTGCGGTTAGATACAGTACCTATCCTGTCTCGTGCGAAGAAAAAAGAGTCCTTTTTCCTGTAAATTAGACCTCTTTTGAGGTAGAGTTACAGAAACTTCGCTTATGTCTAACGAATTCCCCGCCCCTTCTCTTACAGCAGCTCAGTCCGACGACTTTTCCATAGATCAAGCCCTCCGTCCTAGCGCCTGGCAGGATTATGTTGGTCAAACCAAAATCCGCGAAAACCTCAAGGTAATCATTGAAGCTGCTAAGATGCGCGGCGAATCAATGGACCATATTCTTTTTTCCGGTCCGGCTGGACTTGGGAAAACCACACTCGCGCACCTGGTTGCCCGGGAAATGGGCGCCCAGGTCAAAGTCACCTCCGGCCCCGCTCTTGAGAAGATGGGGGACATGGCCGCGATCCTTACGAACCTTGAGGCAAACGACGTACTCTTTATTGATGAGGCTCACCGCATCAATCGCATGATTGAAGAGGTGCTCTATCCGGCCATGGAAGCTCGCAAGCTGCATCTTATGATCGGCAAGGGTCCTTCCGCGCGATCGCTTACGATTGATCTGCCGCCATTTACGTTAGTTGCCGCTACCACCCGGGAAAATCTTCTTTCGCATCCGCTTCGCTCCCGCTTCGGTGCCATTTTCCGTTTGGAGTATTACGCCGGCGAGGATATCAAGAAGATTATCGAGCGTTCTGCAAAGATTTTAGGCGTGGAAGTGACTCCGGAGGCTATAAATATTCTTTCGCGCGCTTCGCGCGCCACGCCGCGCGTCGCGAACCGTCTCTTAAAACGCGCGCGTGATTTCGCGGCAGTTTCCAAAAAACCCGTAATCGACGAACAAGCGGCGCACGACACACTCGACCTCTTGGAAATTGATGAGATGGGCCTCGAGCCGCATGACAGGAAACTTCTCGAAGTAATTATCGAGAAGTTCGGCGGCGGTCCGGTTGGTGTAAATTCCATCGCGGCGGCACTTTCCGAAGAACGCGGTGTCATTGAAGATATTTACGAGCCCTATCTCATGACCCTGGGCTTCCTCCAACGCACCCCTTCCGGCCGTATCGTCCTCCCAGCCGCCTACGAGCATTTAGGAATTAAAAGAAAAGGAGAGCTCTTATAGATATGATTCATCGTAGTCATTCTGCGGAAGATACTAAAAAATTCGCCGCGGGGATTGCCTCGCGCGTGTTAAGTCGCGGCAAGGAGAAAGCCCGCGCGACCATCATTACACTCCAAGGTGATCTGGGTGCGGGGAAAACCACGTTCACTCAAGGATTCTATAAGGGGCTCGGTATAAAACGAGTTCCGAATAGCCCCACATTCATTTTGATGCGACGCAGTGCTTTGTCCCGCAAGAGTTTTGGTCAAAGTGGCCTGAAGAATGTCTATCACGTAGACGCCTATCGCATTCGTGCGGGCAGAGATATGCACGTACTTGGCTTCGGTGAACTCCTGGAAAACCCCGAAAACCTTTTCCTTATCGAGTGGCCGGAAAAGATCAGTGAGATCCTTCCGAAAAAGCGCATCAGTATCCGCTTCACACACGGCAAGAAGCCAGAGGAGCGATCTTTGCGCGTCTCCGGTATCTAGCGCGATTTTCCTAAATTCTATATTCTAAATCCTAAATTCTAGATATGCAGACCCTGCTTTTGATCGACGCGAACTCAATGGTGCATCGGGCGTACCACGCGCTGCCGCCCATGACGAATTCGAAAGGCGAACCCACCAATGCGCTCTATGGCCTTTCAAGCGTTCTTCTAAAATTATGGCGGGAGGAAAAACCGGAATATGCGGCGGCGCTTTTCGACCGTCCGGAGCCGACCTATCGCGATTTGGAATACGCCGAGTATAAAGCCCAGCGTCCCGCGACTGCGGACGATCTACTGCCGCAGATCATCGCCGCGCGCGATCTTTTCCCAAAATTCGGCGTGGCGGTTTTTGAGAAGGCCGGTTATGAGGCAGATGATTTAATCGGCACGCTGGCGTTTCGCTTTGCGGAGGAAAAAGATGTGCGCGTCGTGATCCTCACCGGTGACCGGGACACGCTGCAACTTGTCCGCGGAGATAAAGTAGTGGTGCGCACCCCGCTCAAAGGCATTACCGAAACCCTCACCTATACCGAAGACGTAGTGAAAGAGAAGTACGGCCTCGAGCCGCATCAATTGATTGATTACAAAGCTCTCGTAGGTGACGCATCCGATAACATCAAAGGCGTAAATGGCATTGGTCCCAAAACCGCGGTAGAGATCTTGCAAAAATATCACACCTTGGATGAGGCTTTAAAACATACTGACGAGAAACCGGCACTGAAGCTCGCCGGTCAAGAGGAAATTGCTCTGCAAACGAAGCGTCTCGTGACGCTGCAGTGCGAGGCTCCTATTGAGGCAAACCTTGATGCTCTTTTTGTGCGATCCGACGACGAAGTGCTTCGGGAATATTTCGATGAGATGGGTTTTTCGAGCCTCGTGAAGCGCCTCTTGGGAATTACGGAAGGGAAAGCAGCTAAGCCCAAGCCGGAGAAAAAAGAAAAGCCAAAAGAACGACAGGGGAGCATGTTCTAAGAGGTAGTTGTAGAAGATAGTGAGGAGTGGTAAAAATATGCGATAATGAGACCATGAGTTTTTTCTCTCGCACTCCTACTCCAACCCCGCAATCATCCGGCAATGCGGATATGCTCCGGGCAATCATTGCCTCCATGGAAGACGCACTCATCGTCTACGATGAGAATTTTGTGTTGCGCCTCATAAACCCCGCTGCGGAACGACTGTTCAGTATTTCGCAAAGTGAGCTCCTTGGAAAACAGCTCACGCCTAAGGAGGCTGAGAATCCGAAACTGCAGCGCCTTACTCAGATCATCTTCCCCACCCTCGCACCGGCAATCGTGCCACGCTCCAAATCCGGCGAATACCCGCAGGTAGTTGATTTGTCCTTTGAAGATCCATACACCGAGCTTCGCACCATCACTTCACCGATTGCGGATGCGACCGGTCATGTGACGGGCTTTATGAAAATCATCCGCGATCGCACCCGAGAAAGCTCGCTCATGCGATCTAAAACCGAATTTATTACGGTGGCTTCGCACCAGCTCCGCACGCCTATTACGAACCTGGAGTGGAGTCTGGAATCGATCACCGAGGACCCTGGGCTTCCAGAGTCCCTCAAAGAAATTGCTTCCGGTGCGCTTCTCTCCGCCAAGGAACTGAAATCCATCGTGGAAGATCTCTTGAGTATTACAAAAATCGAAGAGGGCAGATTTGGCTACACCTTTGAAGATGCCGACATCAAGCAATACCTCGAGAAATTCTTGGAAAACGTCTTGCCGCAAGCCAAGCGCGTAGGTATCTCTGTCTATTTCGATCCATCCAAAGAGGAATTACCCAAGGTCCGCATCGACGGCCAGAAAGTAAGCATGGTGCTTCAAAATCTTCTCGACAACGCTATCCGCTACAATGTGGCGAATGGATCAATCACTGTCGGGGTACAAAAACAAGAAAACGCTCCGTTTGTTGAGATCACCGTAAAAGATACCGGTATCGGTATCCCGCAGGAAGAAGCCGAAAAATTATTCTCGAAATTCTATCGGGCTACGAATGCCGTAAAATCAGTGCCGGATGGTTCCGGCTTGGGTCTCTATATCGCAAAAAATATTATCCAATCCCATGGTGGCCAGATCTGGGTGGAGTCCGAGGTAAACCGCGGCAGTACCTTCCATATTACGCTGCCGACCGACCCTACGCTTATTCCGCCGAAAGAAGTGCCGATCGGCGTGTAATGCAAAAGCCCCGCATGCACGGGGCTTCTTCCTAGAACGAGGTACCGCTTGCTTTTCCACCGGGCGATCCGGTAGACGCTTGGGGCACGAGCTCTTTCTTTTGAATAGCAGGTAGGGCGAGAGCGATGAGTATCGAGAGGTTATCCGCCACATTCGCCCATTGAGTGGGTGGCAGACTGCAGATGATACCGTCGTTCTCAAGTTCAATAGGGAAGTACTTATGAGCCTGAGCAGTGGTAACTTTGAGTCCGCGTTCCTGGTCTGTCCAATCCAGTGCGATTTCCGCGACCTGTATGGAGCCATACCAGACATCCACGATGCTCAGAGTGCGAGATCCTTCTAGGAGCTCCTCGGTGCGTTTGACGGTGAATTGCGGAAGCCGTTCTTGTAACAGGAGTTTCATCCGAAGCATCGCATCATATTGAAGCCCTACATCATTCTTGAGCTTCATATGGTGATTGTCCCGGTTTATTTGACCGAACTTGAACATCGCGATGGCCACGACAGGTAGGAGACAAATGACGATAGTGGCAATCCCTGACCATTCCATGGTATTTCTCCTTTCAATTACATCTGCGCCGAACAATATCAGCACAATCCTTTTTAGTCAATTATTTTGCCCTTCAATTAAAT
>CAZEJX010000011.1:0-18145 GCA_964512715.1 uncultured Candidatus Saccharibacteria bacterium | reverse complement strand
TTGTAAGTGTCTGGATATCGAGACAGCGGGATCGTCCAGCCGATCGTGCCCCAGATGAGGCACTCCTCGTAGCCGCGCGGAATGTGCTTGTTCACCAGTGCGCGCACCGTTGCGATCGTTTTCGCACGATCGGCCGGGAGTGAAGCGATGTATTGCGCGGGTGTCTTGACTGTCGATGGTGGTTTCATGGATTCGTTTGTTTTTCGAAAGAAGTTTTTTCCGCTTGATACGTTCTCCATCCCCTAGTAGATCCTCTGCTCTTAATTACTATCAAACCAGCGATAGCAATTATTATTGCCAATACGATAATCCCTCCTACAAATTTCGCTGCGATTGCTTTTCTCATCTACCGCAAACTGGTCGTGAGATGGGTGAAGATACTCGCGGAAACGGTACCAATTGCCCGCACCGGGATATCTTTGAAGCAAGCGGTCTGGCCCGGGAAGGTCGCTCCGCATCTTGCCTGGAAGCCACCAATCACGATGCTGCCTGCACCGGTTCTTGGCTGAACGGTTAAGCTCGCCACCTGTCCCGGCAGACCCGCTGTCTGATCGCCTACGGTGCGATACACATTCGGGAGTACTTCCCAGGTCGAAGGATATTCAAATGCCATCGCCGGAAGATACGCGTCGCCCGCGAAGTGATATGTTTTCCAGCCGGTTGCAGCCGTCCCAGCCGCTCCTCCCGTCGTTCCGGTCGTTCCACTCTGACTGCCGCCCGAGGTCGCAGCCGTTGAGCCGGACTGACTTCCGGCTTCATTTGAAGCAGGCATCTGTGGCGCATTTGATTTTTTGCCGACAACATACGCAATACCACCAATGATGAGTATCGCTACGACTATCCCCAGAGCCGAAATAGTGTATTTTTTGTTCATATATTCATTATAGCAATCCTATCTGCGCAAAACCCCCGCCCAGCTAAGCTGGGCGGGGGTTTGATAAATCGATCGGAAACTTAAATATCGAGATTTTCTACGGTCGCAGCGTGCGTTTGGATGAATTGCTTGCGGGGCAAGACTTCTTCGCCCATCAAGATATCGAACATGCGGTCCGCTTCTTCCGCATCGGCAATGGTCACCTGCAAAAGTATGCGGTTTTCCGGATCCATAGTCGTTTCCCAAAGCTGGGACGGATCCATTTCACCCAAACCTTTATAGCGTGAAATTGTTGGCGTCACATTTTTCGGAGCGGCGCTCGTAATGCTGTCGCGCTGCTCTTCGTTGTAGGCATACTTCACTTCCCTCCCTAATTGGACGCGATAGAGCGGCGGCTGGGCGATGTAGAGATAGCCGGATTCAATAATCGGCAGGAAGTGTCGGTAGAAGAGTGTCAAAAGCAGGGTGCGAATATGCGCGCCGTCCACGTCGGCATCGGTCATGATAACAATCTTGTGATAGCGCGCTTTCGTCACGTCGAATTCAGCACCAATCGCGGCACCGATCGCGATCACGAGCGCCCGCACTTCCGCGTTCGCAAGCATCTTATCTAAACGTGCGCGCTCTACGTTCAAGATTTTTCCTTTGAGCGGCAAGATGGCCTGGATGCGCCGATCGCGTCCGGATTTCGCCGAGCCGCCTGCGGAGTCGCCCTCTACAATAAAGAGCTCGGACTCTTCCGGATGACGCGAGGTGCAGTCCGCGAGCTTGCCCGGCAACGCTAAGCCTTCCAATGCGCCTTTACGGAGCACCGTGTCTTTGGCAGCCTTGGCAGCTTTGCGAGCTTTGGCAGCGAGGAGAACTTTCTCGATGATGCGGCGCGCGTCTTGGGGATGCTTTTCCAAAAACTCTTTGAGTCCTTCTGCAACCACGCTCTCGACGGCAGTACGTGCTTCCGGGTTACCAAGTTTTGCCTTGGTTTGGCCTTCAAACTGCGGCTCCGGAAGTTTTACGGAAATAACTGCGATGAGTCCCTCGCGCGTGTCTTCGCTCGTGAGATTTTCGTCTTTTTCTTTGAGGTACCCTTCCGCGCGCGCATACGTGTTTAAGGTGCGGGTCAACGCGGAACGGAAACCGGTCGAGTGCATGCCGCCTTCCGGATTGTAAATATTGTTCGCGAAATCGAGCTCTTTGGCATCAAACGTATCGGCGAAAAGGAATGCTGCCTCTACGTTCATTTTTTCCGCATCTTTGTGTACGTAAAAGATTTCATCCGTGAGCACTTTTTGCCCGTGCGCCAAGTGCTTCGCAAAGGACAGTAAGCCGCCGTCAAAATAGAAACCATAGAACTCAGGCACTTCTTCGCGGCGATCGATCAGATTTACGCGGATGCTTTTTGTGAGGTACGCCTGCTGGCGGATATGCTCAAGAACCGTCTTCGCGTTAATTTCGAGCGTTTGGAAAATTTCGCCGTCCGGTTTGAACGTGATTTTCGTGCCGGTGCGATTGGAGCTACCTATTTTTTTCACTTTGCCCTGCGGAACGCCACGCTTGTACTCCTGCACATACAAACCGCCGTCACGTTCGACTTCAGCTTTAAGGTAGGTAGAAAGCGCATTGACTACCGACACGCCCACGCCGTGGAGACCACCAGAAACTTTATATCCCCCGCCGCCGAATTTACCGCCGGCGTGAAGAACGGTGAGCACCGTTTCAAGCGTGGATTTTTTCGTTTGGCTATGTACTTCAACCGGAATACCGCGGCCGTCGTCGGTCACCGCCACTATGTTATCCGGCAAGAGTTCGATCGTAATATTTTTAGCGTACCCCGCCATCGCTTCGTCGATGCAGTTGTCCGCCACTTCCCAAATCAAATGGTGGAGACCCGTGGTTCCCGTGGAGCCGATGTACATGCCCGGTCGCTTGCGGACCGGATCCAGGCCCTCAAGAACCATGATGTCCTTTGCACCATAAGAAGAGCCCGCTTGGGGCTCATTTTTCTTCGGTTTTTCAACGCTTTTTGGCATAAAATAACCCGTCTATTTTAGCATGAAATTGACTGCGGAAACAAGCCAAAAAGCGGGCATTCCAAGACTCCTCAGACTTCGATTCTTGACAGTTTTCAATCCCGCTATCATAGTGAGTCGTTCTTTGAATTCGGCCGAGGTCTTTGATTCCGGAATAGTTTCGGAATGGAGGGACGGTAGGCCACTATAAGGAGAATGTCATGGGATACCCCGAACAGTTACGTGCTTTTCTCTCTGCCCAAACCAATGTCACGCCGATTCTCTCGCCGGAAAAGATGGATTCTTTGATGGCGAAACCGAAGTTGTGGCGGCGGCTCATGGAACAGATCTACAACGAAGATCCTCATAAGCCTTTTACCTTCAAGCCCGTGCCTGTAATGATGAAGGCGAGGGCTGGCTCTGAAGCCCGCATCGCGGATACCTATCTCTACTATCCAAACGATGGACAGTCTCATGGAATCTTGGGGCTCGAAAGTTTTTATCTCAGACCCTTCAACTGCAGTGCTCATATGAGCCGAGAAGTTCTCTGGGAGTTCAAACGGCAATATCGTCATCTCGTTCGAGAATTCGACGTCGCGATTATGCCGCCAGCCAACTCTCTCAAAAAATCTTATGAGAAGAGAGTCGAGGATGAAAATTTCGCGCGCTATGTAACTTGGGGAGCTAACGGGCCCGTGATGCAGAAGAAACACGTTCACGATGATCCCTACTTCAAACCCAGCACGCGCTTTTTGGTCCACTTCTGGGGAGACCTGGATCTGGGACCGGGGCAATAGGAGAATGCATGCGCTACCTTGCAACCATACGACACGGCGAGTATGAGCCTGACCGAGCTCAGTTCCTCACCCCGCGAGGGCAGGAACGAGTGAAGATGACGGCGCAGAACCTTCAGAAGGTTGTCGGCGATGGATCAGTGAAGATCCTGAACTCAACCGAGCTACGGGCCGTGCGCACTGCAGCTCTCATTTCTGAAGAGCTCAAGGTTCCCTACAGGCGTCATCAGGCAACTCCGATTCTGTTTTCTGGAGAAGATGATCCCCCTCAGCTAGAAGCCATTGCCGATCTCGTAGAGCTCGAAGGCTCTGCGAAAGCCGTTATCCTCGTAAGCCATGTGGAAGTCTGCGAGCAATTTCTTGAGTGGTTCTATGAGAAACAGTTCGCTCGCGCGATTACTGACAGCGAATTCCGCTTCCCTCTTTTCGAGCATGGCGTAGGTGTCGTACTTGATCTTACTACCCCTGCCTTTTTCCTCATCTAGATATGCGCGGCGTCCACAAGACGCCGCGTTTTTTATACTACGATCGTCATTGCGCTGTATGCGCAGCGCAATCTCATGAGATCCCGCAATCCCTCCTTCCCATAATGCTTCGGGTAGGTACAACAAGTTGCGGGATGACGCGTTGAGGTACGTCACTTCTGGCACTTCGGGCAATAGACGGTAGTGCGGCTATTTAAGACAATCTTTTTAAGCGGCGTTTTACATATCGAGCACTGCTTTCCGGATTTTCCATACACTTTATGCTCCCGCGCATAGTTGCCGCGTTCCCTGTCCACCAAGCGATAGGTAGCTACCGATGAACCGCCGAGTTTTATTGCCTGTTCTAAAATTCTTTTAATCGCCGCGTAGAGCTTCTTCGTCTCTTCGCGCGTAAGTAAGCTTGCGCTTCGCGTTGGCCGCACGCCCGCTTCAAACATCGCTTCATCCGCATAGATATTTCCCAACCCCGTCACGATATCTTGATTCATGAGGACCGTTTTAAGCTTCGCTTTTTTAGCTTTAAGAGCTTGCGTGAAATAGTCCAGAGTAAAAGCCGGGTCAAACGGCTCCATACCTAGTGCTGCGAAGTGATTTTCTTTTTCGAATGCGGCAAGCGAAGGATAATAGAGCAGATAACCAAACATGCGCGTGTCGTTGTAGAAGAGAGTTCCTTTCGTGAGCTCGAATATCACGTGGGTGTGCTTGTTCGGCAGCTCGTGCTCCGCGATCTCAATCGGATGCCCGCCGATTACTTTATTCTTGCCATGCTCCTCATAGACAAACTGCCCGGACATCTTGAGGTGTACGAGAACAACAGGCCCCTCCGCTAAATAAAAAATCAAATTCTTCGCGCGGCGATCTACGCCTGTGAACGTTCTGGCCGTAAGACCATTTCTAAATTCGCGAGCTTTCTTTTCGGAAGCGGTGCGGATATTGCCCTTACCTGAAACAAGCTTGGGTTTATGCACCACAACCTTTTTGATGCGCTGGCCGATAATGAGGCGCTCCAGACCGCGGCGCAGACTTTCTACTTCGGGAAGCTCGGGCATAGGAGATACGGTAAAGAGTAAATTACAAACAGTAAAGAGCGCGTCTGCGGTCTCTAGAATTTGCAGACTACAATCGCCGCGGAAGAAGCCGTTTTGAACTCGTGCCGCTCTGTGCACATGAACTTGGAAACATTGGCCTGCCAGCGCACCCGGCGCTCATCATTCGCAGTGGCGGAAGAAAAAACGACGAAGCGGCTTTTGGCTTCACGCTTCAGCGCTTCTGCCAATTGCCGAACTTGTTCCGGATCCAGGAACTCAGCGCGAATCGGCGCGATGAGAAGGCTTGGGTATTCATTTTGAAAAACTTCGAGACTGGTGCGCGGATTCCCCCACTTGGAGTCGCCAAAGACAATTCCCGGACCGGCTTCATTGTGGAGGTAGCGCACGGCTTCCGGCACGCCAAAACCGCTTGGCCAATTTTCCAGATAATTCGCGCGCATCCAGGCAGTGCTTGTTTCTAGAAACCGTTCCGGTGCGATGCGCATGAGGGTAATGCGATACCCCCAGGTTAGGAGCATACAAACCGTAATGGCGAGGATTGCACCGCGAGTATATCGTTCACGCGTGGAAATTGATTTACCCCACGGCAGTGCGAGCGCGATAGTCCGCGCGAGCATGAGTATGAGAAACGGCAGAACCGCAGTGTTGTAGATATAGTCGTTGAAACCCTTGAGCGGCAAAATTACGCCCGCTGATGCGACTGCGAAGAAAATAAAAAGAACAATGTCGGGCTTGGAGCGTTTCTGGAAAGCGGTAATTGCAAATCCAATCATAAGCAGGGCTGCCCAGAGGGTGTAGAGGTGCAGATAAAAATCCGCGACCATGCGCATGTTCCCCCACCAAACAGCCCACGGTAGATGGAATATCTCTTTGAAACTCATCACCCACTGCCCATTGAACTTCGATGCTTTTGCAAAGATATTCGAGGGAATTACGAGATGCGGCAAGAGCATCGCCGCGGCAATAATCGCCCCCATGAGGCCGAAACGGATAAAGAGTGCCTCTCTATCAATTTTCTCGCGCTTCATTTTTACCCGGCCCGCATCAGTGCGGACTCGCTCGGCAACTTCACGGGTACCCATCGTAAGCAGAGGGAGAAGTGCCGCGAGACCGACGGTGAGCGTGCCGGATTGCTTAAGAAGAATAAGCGCGCCGCCCGTGAGTATAGCTCCCAGCGCAAACCCCCAGTGAATCTTTTCTTTTTGAATTGCCTTCAGGGCGAGCCAATAGAATATCGGTGCCAACGAAAATACGAATGTCTCCGCGATGAATTGATTGTTATAGAAGAGCACCGCAGGGCAAAGACTCCAGAGAGCTGCCGCAATGATCCCCTCCCGTTTTCCGAAGAATTCTTTTGCGAAAAGATAGATGCCCACGAGTCCCACGAGGGAAAACGCGAGTGCGATGAGACGCACCATAAGGAGTGGGTTTCCAAAATTCACCGTGAGGCTCCCCAGCCAGTACTGTAGTGGCGGCTTCCAATCATCGAACATCTGCATAGAAACATATTTGTAGCGTGACCAGTCCGCGTGGATGAATTGCGCGTAGCGGGTGTAAATTGCTTCATCGTTAAAGATCGGAAAAACCGTGAGCGTCAAAAGCCGTGGCGCGAGGAAAAATGCCGCAAGCGCAGTACTTATCCAGAAGTTCGGGCGTTTGAAAAACGGTTGATGCTGCCCTGCTTCAGTTTCCATATAGTGGCTATTGTAGCAGAACATACGGGCTTAGCTCACTAGTTTCAATAGATCGAAACAGTTTTGCTATACTTAGGATATGAATACTTCTCACAAAGCAGTCGGGTGGATATTGCGGATCGCGGTGTTTGGCACCTTCGTGGGGCATGGGTTTCTGGCGATTGGTGGAAAGGCCGATTGGATAGGCTGGATACAAAAGTTTGGGGTCGCCGACCCGGTACTCGCGAAACAGCTCCTTTTTGCGATCGGAGTTCTCGATGTGATCGCGGGCATCATCATGCTCCTCAGACCTTTTCCGGCGATTCTCATGGGCGCGACACTCTGGGCATTCTGGACCGCGCTCGTTCGTCCACTCGTAGGCGTTGGCTGGCTCGATTTCGTGGAACGGGCGGCGAACTGGGGCGCTCCCCTGGCGCTTTTCGCAATGGCAGGTTGGCCCGCGAATCTCAAAGAGTGGTTCACTAAAAGAATTTCTTAATCTATGGATAAAGCACCCTTACAAAAACTTATCGATCTTACCGATAAGACGGCAATTGTGACGGGCGGCGCGATGGGCATCGGCCTTGGTATCGCCTATCGCCTCGCGGAAGCAGGAGCGAACGTAGTCATCGCGGATGTGAATGAGGCAGTTGGCACCAAAGCGGCAGAGGACCTCACTCTAGGCGGGTTCAAGGCGGTTTTCGTGAAAACCGATGTCGCAAACGAGGACGAAGTGAAAGCTGCGGTTCTTTTCGCAACTACGACCTACGGCGGCGTGGATATTCTCGTGAATAACGCCGGCATTTACCCGATTGTGCCGGTTATGCAGATGCCCACCGCCGAGTTCGAGAAAATTCTCACGGTCAACTTGAAGAGTGTTTTCCTTTTCACCAAAGCCGTTGCGGAGGGTATGATCGCGCGTGGCAAGGGCGGCAAGATTATTAACATCACTTCGATCGATGCACTTCACCCTTCCTCGGTGGGGCTTGCGGTCTACGATGCGTCCAAGCACGGCCTCTGGGGATTCACCAAGAACACCGCTCTTGAACTCGCGCCACACAATATCCAGGTAAATGCGGTTGCTCCGGGGGGTATTTCAACTCCGGGCACTGGTGCGGGCGGACCGCCAAATCCGCAAGTTGAAGAAATTCTGAGGAATTTTATTGCAAAGATTCCGATGAAGCGTATTGGGGATGCTGACGACATCGGCAAAGCGACGCTCTTCCTAGCTTCTGATCTCTCAAGCTACATGACGGGCTCGCAGATCGTAGTAGACGGCGGTGTACTTCTGACCTAGGCGATTGATTGCCGGAAAAGAGCGATCCATTAGGATCGCTCTTTTGTTCCTATACGATAAATATATATTGACAAACGATATATGCTCGATTAGGCTCATTATATGAAAAGAACCTCAACTCTGTTTTTGCAGATCGTTATCATCCTCATCGGTATCGGCGCTCTCGCACTCCTCCTTTGGGAGCCGCGAGTTGAGGGCGTGAACGCGCATGCCACGACCCTCCATGAGATTTACTTCGACGACCCCTTCTTAGCGTTGGTGTACGCAGGGTCCATCCCCTTTTTCATCGCACTCTACGAGACCTGTAAGCTCTTAGGGTACGTGAGACGCACTACCGTATTTTCCGAGGCAGCCGTCACAGCGTTGCGGACGATTACATACTGCGCGCTTGTCATCATCGGCTTTGTGGTCGTAGAAGAAATATTCATCATACTGAATCACGGGAGCGATGACCCCGCTGGCGGATTCTTTATGGGCGCTCTCATCACCTTCGGCTCGCTTGTAGTCGCCACGGTGGCGGCAATGTTCGAACGGATTTTGAAAAAGGGCCTCGATATACAATCCGAAAACGATTTAACGGTTTAACCGAGTACGTATGGCAATCATCATTAGTATCGATGTCATGTTGGCGAAAAGAAAAATGAGCGTCACCGAACTTGCCGAGAAAGTCGGCATCACGATGGCGAATATTTCCGTTTTAAAAAACGGTAAGGCAAAAGCGATCCGTCTCTCCACGCTCGAAGCGATCTGCAAAGCGCTGGAGTGCCAGCCCGGAGATATTTTGGAATACAAAGAGTAATACGGGCTAACTCTTACCGCTTTGCTTTTTTAGACTTCTTACTCAGCACAAATTTTTGGGAAGGACTGAGAGCCTTATCCTTGCGGTGCGTGCAGCCTACCCAGCAGCAGGGACGGCGCATCCCTTCTTTGAGTTCCGAGACGACTCGTTCGACGTGCTCCTTGCGCTTCTCATCGCTCTTAACGGAGATAGCCCAACAGATCCATTCATTGCGGGAAAGCGGCGTGATGTCTTCCCAGGCCGCCAAAGCCTTAGCGTCAGAGGATAAGGCTTTGCGCAAATCTTTGGGCAGCTCATGCGCCACCCCGGTCGAAATTTTTCTAGGCATAGATTTAGATCGTCTCACTATTTAGAGGGTGGGCATGGCCGTGTCCTGCGCAAGCGCAGGCACTATGCACTTCCTAAGTAGACACCCCCTTCGGGGTTATTTCAAGGAGGTCGGATTCTCACCTTCGGTTCGAATCCACTCTGCACCAAATGACACAAACTCTTTACAAACGGTTCGAACCCTCCTGCCGCGGCGTAAACGGCTGCATCACAGCACCTTCTTTCATTACCTTTTCGTATAGTCGATTTATTCCTTCTATGTGCTCCCATTTTTTGCTTTCATCCTTTGCGGCCTGATGAATGTTATCTAATAGGACATTGAGCATGAGTAGGGCGCCATCTTTGAACAAGTGATAAAAATCTATTGGTTTAAAAGCGACAACAGTTTTGGGGAATTTGCTGATATATTCCGCAAATTCATCGTCCTTCATGTGGCTTTGTGCAAAGGCTATTTGCATACTTGTAGCCGCTTGATCAGAAAGTCCAAAGAAATGTATTAGCGAATTGCGAAGACTTATAAGATCCTGGGCATTTAATCTTTTAAAATATGGGTTTTTCTGGAAGGTGTCGTTATCGCTTGTGAAGCAGAATTCTCCTAGCCATGTTCTCATCCTCTCGTCAGGATTTTTATCGAAAGCGCGGTAAATATCCCAATAGCTTGAAAATACTTCTGCCAATGTATAAGCCGCTACAAGCTGTAGACGGGGGCCGACGTACTTTTCCACCCCGTCAGTCAGAAAGGCTGCTTGTATCTCGCTAACTGCCTCTTGGAAAAAGCGCATGGCAAATTTTTCCTTTGATTCATGATCTCGTCCCAATGAGGTCCGACTTTCAGACAGAAACAGCTTGCAGTCGGACCTACCCTTTCTATAGCACTTTTTATATTTCTAGGGTGCCCCGCAGGAGTTTTTATAAGGATTTTGTTCGGTTTGATATGCTTGCCTGCCAAATCCGCGACTTTTCGTGGGCTTGGCAGGCAGGCATTTCGGCGTTATTCGGTTTTCAATGGTCTTGTAGTCATTATGCGCCCACCCCTAACGCAGTCAAGCTGGGCGCGAGTGGACAACTCCTAACGCTTACCTCGCTTCGAAACGCGGGGTTTTTTGGCATACCTTTGGTAAATTTCAAAAACAGTCGAAGGTCGGATTCGGAAAATACGCGCTAACTCGCGGAAGGAGTAGGTTTGAGGATCGGAGTCGCGTAGAGCGACAATCTGCTTATTGCGTTTTTCATTTTCTTGCATACCTTAATTTTAACGTAAAAGCTGCTCCAAAAACAATTAGAAATATCCCGATCGGTGGGAGTAAGTAGAGTATTAAAATACTGATATTGTATAAAAATGATATGCCCGCATTGAGTAAATCCACCAACTTGAAAACCGCAAAAATTGTAAGAGCTATTAGAAAAATCCAAATCACTTTTTTCACACCACGATATAATTCACGATTGCCTAGTAATTGAACAAAAACGAAATGCAAGAATAGATAAAACTTTTCTTTAAACAAAAGGGCGCCAGATGTTACGAATACCAAAGCGCTCCAAAATATCAATGGCAAGAGAGGTACTTCAATAGGATTTATAGAATGCCATTCAAATCCCCTGCCAGTAATAAAGTACCAAATTGAGAATGCAAAAGTAACAACTATCGAAACAATTATCGATTGAGTAATTTCCTTTTTCTTTTTTTCAAGAATATTTTTATACCACTTCATTTTGAAATATCTTCTCCTTTGTGCCACTTTTCACGGAAATAAATTTGTCTTGCTCGTTCGGGGCTAATACCAAAACGTTGCCCGATTTCTTTATAGGTTTTACCTACCTTCCGCAAAGACCAAATTTGCTCTGATCTTTTTTTGTCTTCTAAAGTGGCTGGCATTATTTTCCCTTGAAAAGTCGATAACGATTTTCTAGTTCTTTATCAGTCATCATAGTGTAAATAGTAGAACTCGCAAGCGAAGCATGGCCGAGAATATTCATCACGTCCGAACTCGACCCGCCTTTTTTAACAATGTCGTGCCCCATATGGTGCCGGAAACTGTGGGCGTTCATATTTGGAATTTTCGCTTTATTGGAATAGCGACGCAGCATCTCTCCAACCCCCTTGATCGCAAAACGCTGACCACTCGTACTTTTTAAGCCACCGCTACAGATAGATATGAAAACGGCCTCAGGATCTTTAAAGTGCATCTTTTTCTTTAAAGCTTCGCGTTTTTCAACCCACTTCTTAAGATTTTCGTTGGTATCATTAGTCCAGAAAATCTCGCGGATCGGGCGGCGACCCCTAGACTTTTCCGTTCTGATAATCGCGCGCATTCTATCAAACTGCAAATCATTTAAGTCCAGCGCGAGCACCTCGCCATTGCGAGCGCCGGTATCCCACAACAGGCTTACTATGGCGAGGTTCCTGATGTGGCGGGGATCTTGGGTTTCTTTGGGAATCGCTGATATTAGCTTTTGATAATTTTCTTCGTCGGCAACTCTTGGTATTTTAAATTCTTTATGCGGAATCGGGATCAAATTCTCATCGATTACCATAAACCCTTGCATTCGGAAAAATTCAAAGAATTTGCGGATCGCCATACACTTCCCCACAAAGCTGTTGCGATCCCAGCCGAGATTCGCCATGCCATTCAAGTAATCCATCACATCGTTGATGGTAATAGATTCTATATCCGGATTACGCAAAAACAGGCAGAGATTGCGAAGTTCGCGGTCGTAACCTCTGACCGTTCCCTTTCGCACTTTGAACTGCCGCCAGTTCGTAAATTTTTCTATTGCCTCGTTGAACTTCATAAATGCACAAAACCCGCCGAGGCAAATCGACGGGTTCGTGCCGTTCCATACTCTTGCGAGCATGGGCGTATCCGCCAGCTGGCGGCGCCAAAATTAATTCTTACGAACTAATTCTGACCTTTGTAGCATAGCACGTAACGTTGTTTGCCTCAACCTCTGCGACTGCAGAGATCGACCCTTTCGGGCAACGGAACGCTCTTTTAAGTTGTACGCCCATTATTACACAAGCTGCGGAGGGGGTCAAGAAACGATTTTATCTTTCGTCCAGACAATTTTTGTCTTTTTTCTACTGAGATTTCGCGGCTGATTTTCTTCAGACAAAAGTTACCCACACTTTCATTATTCCGCCGTTATGGCTGAATACGAACATGCTTAAAATCGATCCGTTCGAAAATGCTCGAAAAAATGCCCACATTTGGCGCGGCGCCGAATGTTTGATTTGGTACAACGAGCGAATTGATGATTCGTTCACCTTACTCGTACTCTATGATTTCGGCGATAAAAAAAGAAGGCTTTTTCTCGACGTTGATAAGGCCGGACAAAAAATCGAATTCAAGAACGAGGAAATCTACGAAGAACTTTTCAGAAAGTTGGAGATCGAAATAGAGATGGTTCAAAAAATGCTAAACAATTAATTAAAACTTGCTTTATATGTTTAAATTAAAGGGGGGTGTGTATAACTCACCATTTTCTTCTCCATCGAATATTGTAAACTTATAGTAATTGAGATGGGTTGTAATTTAAAATCACTATGTCTGAAATTTTGACTCTTCAAGAAGCTTGCGAAGTTTTAAATTGCCACCCGAATACGTTGCGAAACTGGGATCGCACGGGTGTGTTAAACGCAATTCGCTTTGGCTCACGCAAGGATCGGCGATATAAAAAAGCGGATATTCTTAAGCTACTGGGCCTCGAAAAAGATAAAGAAATTACCCTTTCAACACTTGAAGGCGGCTTTAAGCTGGAAAATCGTAGATATATTGGCAGTAAACAAAAATTGATCAACTGGATTTTTTCCATTATCGCGCAGGAGTGCAAAGGAGGAGAATCGTTTGCTGACATCTTTGCAGGAACTGGGGTAGTTTCTGCCGAAGCCACTCATTATTTCGGTGAAGTAATTTTAAATGATTTCCTATATTCTAATTACACAATTTACAGAGCGTTTTTCGATAGCGACGAGTGGAATAAAAATAAACTTGTGAAAATAATAGAAGCTTACAACAATCTCGATAGCCGAACTCTCGGCGAGAATTATTTTTCTAAAAACTATGGAGGGAGATATTTTAGCAAAAATTCTGCGAAGGTTATCGGATTTATTAGGGAGGATATCCAACGGAAAGAGCATCTTTTGACGGAAAAAGAGAGTCACGTCCTTATTGCTTCTCTTTTATATTCAGCAGACAAAATTGCTAATACTGTCGGTCATTACGATGCTTATTTTCAAAAAGAGAATAGCAAGAACGATTTTCGCATCAAACTTATAGAGCCGATCAATTCTGCCTCAAAGAAAATAAAAATTTTCAGGGAGGATACAAACCTTTTGGTAAAAAAAATAAAAGCGGATGTTGTTTATATCGATCCCCCCTACAACTCACGACAATATAGCAGGTTTTATCACGTCCTAGAGACTTTAACAAAATGGGATAAACCCAAATTGTACGGAACCGCACTAAAGCCAGAGGCAGAAAACATGAGCGATTATTGCCGGGTGAGCGCTAGGGATAGATTGGCTGAATTGGTTGAAAATCTAAAAGCAAAATATCTGGTTGTCTCATATAACAACACCTATGAGTCAAAGAGCAATTCGTCTAGAAATAAAATTACCCTTCAACAAATCAAAGAAATACTTGAAGAAAAAGGAAAAACAAAGGTCTTTGAAAAGAAACATCAACACTTCAATGCGGGCAATACCGACTTCAAGAATCATAAGGAATATTTATTTGTTACCACAACGAATCATGCCTAACAAAATCATGCGATCCCCGTTGTTCTACGTGGGAGATAAATATCGGTTAATGGGGCAGCTATCTGATTTATTTCCAAAAGAAATAAACAATTTTTACGAACCCTTTGTTGGTGGCGGTACGGTATTTTTAAATGTCGAAGCCAATAAATATCACTTAAACGATATTGATAAACACCTCATCAGCATACATAAGTTTTTAGTCGAGAATGCAGAAAATCCAAGATACTTTTTTAGGGATGTTGAAAATATAATAAAAAGATATAACTTATCGCGGTCGTACAAAGAAGATGTAATTCCTACCACCCTTAAAAAGCAATGGAAAAAAACCTATTTCGCGCGATTCAACAAAGATGGATACGACAAATTAAGAACTCGTGTAAATAAGCACATAAAAAATGATCCATTGATTTTATATGTGTTGCTCATCTATGGTTTCAATAGAATGTTGCGGTTTAATGGCGGCGGCCGATTTAATCTTCCGGTCGGAAACGTAGATTTTAATAAAAATGTAGTCAGAGCATTGAATCATTATTTTGAATTTGTTAAGAACAAAAAAATCGTTTTAGGTTCTAAAGATTTTCGGAGTTATTTTGCAAGCAAGGAGTACTCTAAGGGTGATTTTGTATATCTCGATCCTCCGTATCTCATAGCTTCCAGTGAATACAATAAGCTTTGGGATCAAAAATCAGAATCTGATTTATTAGATATTATTGATGAGTTGGATAAAAAGGGTGTCAAATTTGCTCTCTCCAACGTAACTCACTACAATGGCAACAGAAACGAATTGTTGATAGGATGGATGAAAAAGTATAACTCTCATAAAATTAAGAGTAATTATATTAATTATCACAATAACGGGCAGAAACAAATCAGCGAGGTATTGATTACGAACTATTAAACCATGCGGAAACGTGCATCAGAATATAAACCACTGCTATTCACGACAACGATCAGAAACCCTGAGCGGCTCAAGTGGTTTTTGGCCGTTCTCAAGGATTATGATGGGCAAACTTTAACCAATGAACTTGCTGAAAAAATCGCCGGAGAATTAATAAGAATTGGCCTATACGTTCCAACAAAACTCACACCGACAGTTAAAAAGAAACTTAAAGATAAAATTCCTCTCACGGAAAGCGAAGTTGTTGAGGTATTAAAAGATAATCCGCAAAACCATAAGGAAGCCGGATTTAATAAGGGCTGGCCATCTCGTTTCGATACGTGGTTTAAATTGGCGAAAGAACTCGGATTTGTCTTTTACAGAATGGGCGAGAAAATTCAGTTTTCTGAAATCGGCATAAAATTGATCGATCGCGAGCATCCGGAATTTGAACAACAAGCATTTCTTAATGCCTTCGTAAAATATCAAAGTAATAATCCATTTAGGAGGGTTCTCAACGAAAATGTGCCTTTGGTGCTCTTGTTGGAAGTAATACAAAAGTTAAATGCTGATAAGGATTTTAACGATACCGGCATCTCAAGATCAGAATTACCCCTCGTCATTTTTTGGAAGGACAACGATGCCGAAAAACTTTATTTGAGAATCAAGCAATTGCGAAAAGACTTTGGATATTGTCCGAGCTGGGAGGTATTCGCCGACAAATGCCGAGAAGAAATAATGGGAGGCGAAGACATTGTCCGCGATGATGAATCGATAATGGTTGATTACCCTGATGAGTTTATTCGTAAAATGAGATTAACGGGACTGATCTCATTAAGGGGTGGTGGGAGATTCATTGATATAAATAGAAACGAACAAGCTAAAGTTGATTACGTTTTAGCGACTTACGCAAAATATAAAAAATACTCCAATGAAGAAGAATATTTCAAATACCTCTCGACGATAGATGAGAACCTTGTATCGGTAGTAGCCAAGAAGGTAACAATCGCCGAACAGGATGAATATCTTAAAAAATGGATTGCGGTTTACTCTTGGGACACGATCCGAGCGGAACTGCTTAATCTGTCAGGGAAAAATTTAACAAAAGATGAGATCCTTAAATATCTCTCCAGCCCCATTAGATTAGAGTTTTTAACCGCCCTCGCTGTAAAAACAAAATTCCCAAACGTAAAAGTAATCCCGAATTATCCCGTCGATGATGAGGGCATTCCGACTTCGACCGCTGGAGGTGTTGGAAATACGGGCGACATTGAGTGTTACGAGGATGTAAACGGCATTTTGATCGAAGTTACGATGTCAGAGGGACGAACTCAAACAGTCATGGAGGTCTGGCCTATCGCAAGGCACCTGCAGGAATTTGGCAAGAGCATAAAAGGTGCTTCGATGTGTTATTTTATAGCGCCAAGCATCTTCGCCGATTCAAAGAAGCAAATTGCCTACGTGAATCAGGCAGATCATCTCTTTATTGCCCCGAAAACAATCGAGGAGTTTATAGGTCATTTGGAAAATGAGCAGATGCTATACCACTCTATTTAAGGGTGTTTCGCTGGAATTACTTCAATAATCGGCAATTCATCAAGTGTCGGCACATTGCTTCTTCACTAACTATATATTTTTCGGCCAGAGCTTTTAATTCTCCGTTGATTTGAAAATCTTTTTTTAGCAAAGCTAGCGGCATCAATAACTCCGCAGCAAACTCATTTGCTTCTTTTTCTTGATACTCATCGGCGTTGCAAGTATGGTTCATAAGAAGGTGCCCCAGCTCGTGGCCGATCGTAAAACGTCTGCGGTGCCAAGATTGTGAATTGTTATAGCCAATGGTTGCACTCTCATCTACCGTAACTAGCATGCCGGATACTTTTTCACCGAATCCATAGGGCATAACCGAAAGATCGCTCGTTGCCTGTAAATGTTTTATGACTTTCCAAAGAGATATGGGGGCTTCTTTAATACGAGCTCCCTTTAAAAGTTGGCGTGCGACTATCCTTGCGGAGCCAGTACGTGGCCTAGCGATTGCCTCCGTTTCCATTTTTCTTCTTTTCTTTGGCTAAATCTACAAAACGCATGATCGCTTCCTTGTCTTTGTCGGTTAAATCCTTATCCGCCCTCAATGCGGTTTTCACGTCCATATGATCACTCTCTTGGCCAAGAAAATATTTAATGTCCATATGCAAAAATTCTGCCAATTTTTCTAAATCCTCAACTTTCAACTTCCTTTCTCCTGCCTCAATAAGCGAAATTGCAGTCGCGGATTCAAATTTTAAAGCATCGGCCAAATCCTTTTGGGATTTCCCCGTAGCTTCTCGAGCTTCCTTGATTTTCGCCCCAATAAGTCTGTTTTTGTCCATCTCTATTTTCATATTGAAAGCATACTCTTATCATATTGATTTGACAAGGGTATTATCACTTTGATAAACTTATAGTAGCAAAGTGAAAACTCGTGTAAAGGTCGTCTGGTGGACACTTTGACTTAATAAAAATATATTGCGCAAAGTAAATGACTTACCAATATTCAGGCCACTTCCCCTATCAACGGCCTTCCATATGCAACTATGCATCTGACAACATGGGTGTGTACTATTGCGGGTACGTTAACGCACAGAATGTTCTAGAGGTGCTATACGTTGGGAGAGCTTTGGGAATTGGCGTCTCGGTAAAAAGCCGACTCCTTGATCATTTTAGGGATGACAATTGGCCGGGCGTAACCCATTTCGGCTTTCATGCCTGCACTACTTGGCAAGAGGCAGAGAACTTGGAAGCCGCGGAGATTAAGCGCTTACAACCCAAGTATAACACACTAGGGAAGAGAGCGCAGCGGTACGCATAGATAGTTAATAAAGCACGGCAATCCATAAACGATGGACGCCGTGTTTTATTTCTACAAAGTTGACTCGTAGGATTGCTTTACAAGATCAAAAACGTAGCCCACGTCATCGATAGATTTTATTTTAGCCCGTCCTTTATAACCCCACTCAAATGAGGAAATATCCTTCACAAAACCTCGGGGATCTTTGTATTTTGAATCTCGGAGCAAGATATCGATGTAGCTTTTACCGAACTCAAATCTTACGAAACTCTTAGTAATGCGATAAGTGATACCGACTTTTTGATCGTCCATTTCCTCAACAGCAGCCAGGTTCTTTCTTTTTTGCTGTACCCCACAAAAGTTCTTATTATTTTCTTT
>CAZEJX010000010.1:0-19224 GCA_964512715.1 uncultured Candidatus Saccharibacteria bacterium | reverse complement strand
GGGGGTAACGAACCGGGTAACGTGGCAAACTGATCCGCTGCGTATTCAAAAGGTTGATCTCACGGAGCTCATCACCAACTGGAAAACAGTGAAAGATACCGCCGGGGATACGGGCGGTACCGATGCATCCGGCAACTGGCGAGCCCCGCAGACGCTCGGCAGTATTGACATGGGCGCGGGTGAATCCGCGACTGATTTGGATGTCTATCAGAAAATTATTTATCTTTCGGCGGAAGCCTCCGATCCTAAAAAAGACGACTTCTTCATTGTGGATGCCACGAATGGCCAGAGCGCGCAGGTAGTGGCGCATTTGAATACCGGTAACGGCCTCCAGGCGCTCGATGTTGCGGGTAGTTATGTCTATGCCGCAAATGACGATACCTCCGGTCAGTTACAGGTGATTGATATCTCTAATTTTAGGAGTACAACTACTCTAAGAGCTTCATTCACGCTGCCAGGGGTAAATGGAGCCGGCGCGGTAGGGCAGAGTATCTTTTACGCGGATAACCGAATCTATATCGGCACTCAAAAAGCCGCCGGTCCGGAATTTCACGTGATTGATGTTTCGAATCCACTCCTGCCGGTGGAGCTCGGGAGTTTTGAAGTGGGAGCCGACGTGAATATGATCCAAGTAGCGGGGTCGTATGCCTACCTCGCCACATCCGACGATACGAAGGAGCTCAGGATTCTCAATGTCTCAAATCCTGCCGCAATTACGGAAGCAGGCTCCTTTAATGCCGCGGGAAGCGAGGACGGGTTGTCGCTCTATCTCTACGGGAGTACGTTGTATCTGGGCCGGGCATCGTCCGGCGATCCGGAGCTCTATATTCTGAACGTCAGTTCTCCGAGTAATGTACTCACCGTAGGATCAAAAGTGATGGGATCAGATGTTACCGGTATCCGCATTCGCGGCAATCTCTTGTTTATGGGCTCAAGCGACTCAAACAAAGAATTCCAGGTCTGGGATATTAGCGATCCTACCTCGCTCAGTTTATGGAGCAGTTTTAACTTTCCGCAGGTCGCGACCGGTATTGATTACGAAGACAATCTTGTTTATGTTTCCGTGCGCTCAAACGACGCCGTTCGCGTTATCACTTCAGGCCAATAATGAAACTGCTCAATTCTCAATTCTCAATTCCCAATTACCGGCGTTCCTTCTCGCTCGTTGTAGTGTTTATCTCTATTGCCATCGTTTCTTCGATGATACTCTTTATCGCCGCAATCGTGTGGCGGATATGGGACAGCGTAACGGCAAACCGCGGCCGCACAAGTCTAGAAACCGAAGCCGACTTTGCTTTCTCGAAGATTCGCTGGGCAGCTTCGGGGGTGAGTACGATCGATCAGCCTGCAGTTAGTGCAACGAGCACCACGCTTCAGCTAACTCGCTATAACTTCTCAGGAAATCCGTTGCTCTTTCAAGTCATAAATGGCACGCTCTTTATGAGCCGGGCGAGCAGCACGGCTATTGCGCTCACCTCGCAAAACACCCGGGTAGTTTCTTTCTTAGCAACCCACTCGCCGAGCGTAGTGAGTACGCCGGAATCTGTCCAGGTAATATTGGTGCTCAGCGCTTCATCTTCCGAGTCCAATGTGCTTGCCTCGACCACCCTGCAATCCACCTTCTATCTCCGCAAATGAAACTTTTGACTTCGCGACAAGGCTTTATCGCTCTCACTTCAGTGCTCATACTTCTCGCATTCATGCTGGTTTTGACTATCGGCTTATCGCTCACCTCCTTTGTTTCACGGGGTACGGCTTCCGGCAGCTATTACAAAGAAGTAAGCCGGGCTCTTGCGGAAAGCTGCATCCAGAAAGCGCTCTTAAATCTCGCGGCGAGCTCTACCTATGCGGGACGGGAAACAATCACGGTCGCAACAAGCACGGAAGTCGATACCTGTTCCATCGGTTCTATAACCGCTTCGAGCACCCAGACGCTTATTCAGGCAAGCTCTACATTCCAAGGGGCAGTTACCAACTTGCGTGCCACGGTAAATACGGCTGACTTAAGCATTGCGGGCTGGGAAGAGCTCCCGAATTTCTAAAAAGAAAAGCACGAGCGATTTCGCTCGTGCTAAATAGGTATTATTTACGATCTCTTTCGGTCTCTCTCGCGGTAAAGCTCCCGGATCACAAGGGCCGTCTGGGCGAAGGTCTTCACGGGTTTCTCTCGGAAAAGCGCTTCTTCTAGCCGTTCGGATTCAACCGTAATCCAGGGATAGATGATACTTGGCTTCAGAGCAATCTCCTCGAGATACGCGACGCTTTCTTCGGAGAGATACCCCCAATGATTGAGTAAGAGTTCACTCTCATGAAGGCGATAGGCAAGCCGGATGAGCCTTTTCTCATCCCTCTGGATGTAATCGCGAACTTCATTCGTGATGCAGCCAGTTGTCCATTGCTGACTCTCCCAGCCATAGCAAAGGATGCTATGCAAGAAGTCCCTTGCGCTCTCATCGTAATGGTTCGTTGAGTCTTCGGAAGAAGGATAATTCCGGGGTTCTTCGAAAAAGAAAAAAATCAGCTGAAGTATCTCCGGAGTGAGTAGTTGCTCCCAGCTCTTCGGTCCATGCCGACGATTCTTATCCTTGAAGAAATTCTCGCACATTGTCGCCCAGGCTTTTTGAGCGATATGTTCTTTAAGGTTGTTTGAATCCCAGAATTGGAGAGGTCCCGAATTTTCTCCAAATTGGAACTCCGCCCATCCAAAGAAATTTCTGATATGATGCCCATAGGCTACCGAAAGACAAAAAGTGATTTTCTCGAGGAGGGGACCCTTGAATTCGAAACAGCGATACAGAAAGCGGAGCTTTGAATCCACATCCTTGTCATCCCAGAGCGCGCCCTTGGCTGCACTCCATTCGCTCAAAACCTCGAGTTTCTCACCGAAAAGGGGATGATTCGTAAAGGTGTGAGATACAGGATCAGTCATTCCGGCCATATTGGCCTCCTTTCAAATAACGCCCAGCAATTTAGGGCACCTTGAGATTGCTCTTCGGCGAGACATTCGTCAAGTAGGGTATAATGCTTTGTATGCACGCGCGTTCTGCTTTTACCTTCTTCGAACTCATTCTCTCGATCGCTATTGTGGCCATTCTTTCCAGCATGGTAGTGGTTCTCGTGAACCCACCGCGGCTTTACGCAAAATCGCGTAATACGCAACGCTGGTCGCATGTAAATTCGATTCTGAATGCAGTGGGAGAAAATATTGCCGACAACCGAGGGAGCTTCAATTGCTCCTCGGGCTCCTTGCCAACCTCAAGCACCAGGATGGCGACCAGCAGCTACAATATCGCGCCTTGTCTCGTGCCATCATATTTACCTACGCTGCCGTATGATCCGAATGCCACCGGCGCTCATTACAGCTCTACGACCGATTACGATACCGGCTATACCATAATCCGGAATGCCTCCTCCGGACGTATCACTGTAAGCGCATCGTTTGCGGAACTTGGCGAGACTATTTCCGTAACCCGCTAACTATGACAAGCTATTATAATCCTCAAAAAACCAAAGGCATTTTCGATCCGAACTCTTCCGCGCCGTTTGTGGTAAGTCGCAGCGGCATAGATTTATTTGTGAGCTGCCCGCGCTGTTTTTATCTCGAAAAACGACTGGGCACCGGTAGGCCGCCCGGCTATCCTTTCAGCCTCAATTCCGCAGTGGACGCACTTTTGAAAAAAGAGTTCGATTTGCATCGCGCGAAGGGTTCCGCGCATCCCTTAATGAAAGCCTATGGCATTGACGCTGTGCCCTACGCGGATAATCGCCTGGATGAATGGCGGGATTCGCTGCGCCGAGGCATACGCTATCTCCATCAGCCTACCAATCTTGTGATTCGCGGCGGCGTAGACGATGTCTGGGTGGCGCCATCCGGAGAGCTCTATATCGTGGACTACAAGGCCACGTCCAAGAGCTCCGAAGTCAATTTGGATGCTGATTGGCAAGATGGCTATAAGCGCCAGATGGAAGTCTACCAATGGCTCTTCCGTAAGAATGGCTTCAAGGTTTCCGATACCGGCTATTTCGTTTATTGTAACGGCAACGCCGACAAGGAAGCATTCGACGCGAAATTGGAGTTTGATATCAAAGTCATCCCGTATGTTGGCAATGACGCCTGGATTGAGCGTGTCCTTATGAATCTCCACGCCACACTGACTGCTGACATTCTGCCACCGAAAAGCGCAGATTGTGATTACTGCGCCTACTTCGAAGCGCGCCTCAAAAAGGAGAAGAGCGGTAAGAAAAAGCCGTCCGCAAAACATGAAAGCAAAGAAATTGGTTTGGACTTTGCATAGCCAGGCAAAAATGCGTCAGTACGGACTCTCAGAAGCGCGGGTAAAGCGTGTCATTCACTCACCGCTCCGGGTGGAAGAGGGCATTGCAGAAGATACCGTGGCGATCATGCAGCCCGCAACGGTAAAACGCATGGAAAAAGGCAAGCCCGCGGAATGGTCGCAGGAAATCTGGGTAATGGTTTCCGAGAAACCCTCCGAGCGGCGAGTGGTATCTGCCTGGCGCTACCCCGGCGTCACCAAGCCCGGAGAGGGCTTGCCGGAAGAAATCTTGCGGGAGATCCGCCAGATGGCGTTCTAGGAATAGTGGGCAGGGTGCAGGGCGCAGAAGAACTACGGGTTCAAGCAAATATTATATACTATATTATATAATATAGTATATAATATTCATAAACCTATGCGAAAAAGCACACTAGAATCTCCCTTTTTTAAACGTTCCGCGCTTCTTGTAGCGCGGGATTTGATTGGTAAAGTCTTGGTGCGGAAAATCGGCCGCAAAGAAATTCGCGCAATCATTACCGAAACTGAAGCCTATCTCGGGCCGCACGATCTCGCAGCACATTCTTCAAAAGGCAGAACTCCACGCACCGAAGTGATGTTCGGACCTGCGGGATACTGGTACGTGTTCTTGAATTACGGCATACATTGGATGCTGAATACGGTGACCGGAAAAAAGGGACACGCTGCCGCGGTTTTAATTCGCGGCACAGATCTAGTTTCTGGGCCGGGTAGGCTCACAAAATATTTTCAAATAAACAAGAAATTTTATGGCAAAAAGATCGCACCGCAATCAAAGCTCTGGATCGAAGATGCTGGCATAAAAATTCCGCGTTCGAACATAAAACGCACGCCGCGCATTGGGGTGGACTACGCCGGCCCCATCTGGTCTCCGAAGCCCTACAGGTTTTTTATTGAGAAGGATGCACTTGACAAGGTAAGAGCAGCTTTACTAGACTGAATTTATATATGAATAACGTCCGTCCTTCGATGACCGCAACCATGTCCCGTCTTCATAAGGCGTGGCTTTGCGTTATTTCGTTTACTTCTGTTTATGAAATAACCACTCATCGAGAACGATCTTAGGATATATTTACCCAGTTAACTCCCAAGGACCTTCTCGATTGAGAAGGTCCTTTTCGCTTGAGGGCGGTTCGCGCGGCAGGTGAATCGCCCTCAGGCCAAAGGCCTGGGCACTTTGAAAGGAGAAATGGCATGTTGTTAAAAGTTGAGCACCAACGAGAGGGAGGCTTTCACGAGTTTCGTACCGCGGTTGGTGCCATGAATACTTCGCCGATTCCTCGTCGAGGACGGTTCCTTGATGCTTCGACGATTGTACCGAACTGTCGTGCTGCGGAAATCATGATGTCGCTCTGGGGAAGAAATGTGGTTCAAGAAGTCTCAACCGATGTCACGATGTCAGGTACCGTGGGCGAGTATGCCGCGGAATGGAATCTGGAACCTCCGGCAGAAGACAATCTGAGGCCTTGGTTCGATTTCTACGATACGGTTGGGTTTATTCGATCAGATCGGGTGCGAGCCTACGCCCCCTTCGCGCTGATCCCAAACGCATCCGAGTGTGTCTTGAAGGAGCGCGCTCGGCGCATTAAGGAAGCCGCGGTAATGCTGGGTCGAAACGGTAAAGGAGAAGCGATCGAAGTTCTGGATCTTTTGGAACAGCGACCCTTCACGTTTGATCTTGCATTGAGAGCAGTGAAGTCCGGAAGAGTTGTGGGAACATTCCCATGCCCTGCTTGCTCACTCGGGGCGACGCCTACCTATCATGCGGTGCGCCGCGGGGCGGAGTTCGATATTACTCATCCTAAGAGTGATCGGGTGATGAAGTGCAAAGCTACGCGAGCGTGGAAAGCAAAAGTGACTCCGGAAACATCTCTCAAAGACCCCGTTTCCAAAACCGGATTTATCCTGGGCGGAAGAGCTGGGTTTAACCTCATTAACGAAGAGCTCCAAGGAAGTGAAGCAGTATTCCTCCGGGATTACTCAAATCCACGCGGTGTGAGCATCTTCGCGCGAGAGCTTTGGGGTGACAAACTTTGGATTTCAACACGCCTTACGATTCGGGATGCGGAAGGCCGCGACATCGGCTGGGAAGAACTGCGACAGGCGCTCGAAAGAGATACGGCAGTGTTTTCTTCCATGTTGGATCTTCCCGTAGTAAGCGATGGTCGCACGGTCGCGATCACGTTCTAAGACATGCATGCGGGCCTTTATATAAAGGCCCGCATAGAACCTATCTCCTCTTAAAGAAAATATATGTATTAAAAACTATGGAACAAAGAAAATTACTCCTTGTAAGCGCGCATCCGGATGACGACACGATGATTGGCGGCACGATGGCGACACTCGCCACGAGGGGTTGGTCGGTGCATGAATTCGTATGCACTTCTGGAAAAAACGGCAAACCTAATGAGGGCGAGATAGGCGAAGAGGCGATGGCGAAAGAACGCGCGCGAGAAATAAACCGCTTTATGGAGGTCATTGGCGGCAAAGAAGCTTTTGTCTATGAGAATGGCACGGCCTTTTTAACGCTTGACGAAAGAATCGTGACCGAGCTCGTGAAATATCTTCGTGCCTTGCGACCCAGTATCATTGTATTGCTGAATGACCGTGATTATCACTTTGAGCACCGCCTTTCTCACGAAATCGGTTTGCGCGCTTTAGAGATCGCGTTTCGCTCGGCGAACTTAGAACTTGGCGACAAACTGACCGACGGCGTAATTCTTAAAACTGACGGACTGAATCTCTTAGCAAACCCATTAATCCATTTCGAGGTGACTCAAGCATATGCCGTTGCTGCACAAGCTTCACGGGAAGCGTATGGAGAACGACTTGGGGATCTTACGCGTTTTACGGAAGGACTTCAGATGCTACGCGGTTCTCGTATAGGCAAACCGTATGCCGAAGCTTTTGATCTCGTAAACCCCGAGTGGTACAAGTTCACCTCGACCTCCGCGAAAATTCTAGAAGAGTTTGTCAGCGCAGGTTCATAAAACCATGTCATCTTCCGCCCTCACCATTCTCTATATTCACGATTACCCTCACGAAGAAGGAGGCGGTATTGAAGTCCAGACGTATCAAGACGCCGAACGCCTTGTAGAGAGAGGTCATACGGTGACCATCGCGACTACGCGGGTAAAATCGGAGACATTCGCGCGAGAGGGAAGTGTTACCTATCCGCATGAGCCGATACCGGGATTAACCTTGGATCGTATCGATTCCATGAAAAAATTGGAGGAGCTTATTGAGGCGCATGACATCGTTCATATTCACGCGACGTTTTCGCTGAGAGCAGGCATGATGAGCGCGATGAAGCTATTGCACGCTATGCGACGCCCGTATTTTTGCACGCTTCAGACTACCGTAGGGCATCTTCCTTTTTCTCGTCTCGCTACGGAAGATCTCTTAGTTCGCGACGATCTCTTGCGCAGTTTCGCGGAATATCTCATGAGTGATAGGTGCCAAGTCATAGGAGTTTCAAAGGTTTGTAGCGACTCCCTTGCGTCCTTGGGTGTGGAAAAAGAAATACAAGTCGTTTACAACGCAAAGAACTGGGATTCGTTTCTCAAAACTCGAGAATTGCCTCAGGTCGACGTCACCTATGTAGGGGAGATATCGTGGATGAAAGGATTGCACGTACTCTTTGGCGCCCTAAATCTTCTGAAGAAAGACTTGCCGGCAGTAAAAGTACGCATCGTCGGTAATGGGCAAAATCTTGGTGAAGCCAAAGCGCTCGCTGCGTCTTTGGAGCTGCACGATATATCTTTCGTTAACTATGTGAAAAACAACGATATTCCAAATTTCATGACTGCAACCAAGGTCATGGTGGTGCCCTCACTTACAGAATCCTGGTGTAATGTAGCCATGGAAGCTCTTGGTCTCGGTGTGCCGATCGTTGCGAGTGGAGTAGAAGGTCTCGTGGAGCTCACTCAAAACGGAAAACTTGGTTTACTATTCGAAAAAGGCAATAGCTATGATTGTTATCGGAAACTCCTTGCGGTCTTGGCTCACGCAGTTCCTCAGGATGTTCTAAAAACAGCTGCCTACATTCGATCGCAGTACGAAATGACGCGAAGAATCGATACTCTTCTTAAGATATATAGGAAAGAACGCTTGTTAAGAGTTAAGAAAAAATTCTTCGCGCCTCTCGTCCAGATAGCATCATTTTTTCTGTGAATCCAGAAATCAATCTATGCGCTGCCACGATGTCTTCTCATTCGCATTTAATGCGATGCGTATTTCTTTTGGATCGCGCTAATTTGTTCCGCAGTGAGATTTTCGTAGACCAAAAGCCAATTGTTTGCGATCTGGCGCTGGGCCACGGGCAGAGCAACTCGGTGTGAGCAGACTTCACCCTGGAGATATACCTCAACAACATCTTTTTGGTGAAAGCCGGGAGTGGGCTCAGCAGCTTCCGGAAAGAGATTTGCAATGTCATTTGAGCCGCCCAGAGCAAGTGGTATGAGGTGATCCACCTCATAGGCACCCTTAGGCACGGGGTAAGAGATGCCGTATTCAGCAAAGACTGTCTTACGAGTTTTGAGCGTAACGTTTCGAACCTCGTCGGTGTAACCCTTAATGCAAATGCGCTCCACGGTAGCATCACTGAATATCGCTCCCGGCGTACAGTCATGATCAGGCAGAGGGCCACGTACGGTGCAGCCCGTGGTTTTCACGCGCTCATCGGGTGCGAAAGAATCGGGTAGTGATTCAGAGCCTCCGGACTCAGTCGAAAGCAATATAGTGGCAAGCCGATCTTGCGCGGCGTTATTCGTCGCTTCATGGCGCCAGTAGAGAGCTCCGGCAATGATAAAGGTGAGAAGAACTGCAAAGAGAGCGACTGTGATATGCTTTCGCCGTAGCGCGTAATAGATAAATACAAGATAGACCGCAAGCATTGCGGCAAAAGGGAAATCCCGTACGATAACTGCGGAAAACGGCAGGTTTGAGAAAAACATAAGAGCACGTACTTCATAGTGTAACAGGACGAGGAGGAGAAAGCCGGGAATGCGGGCACATGAAGTTGAAATAGCACCGATCACGCTCGTCGCGATCCCTAAGCCCATCGTGAAAGGAATGAGGGGGAGAATCGCGAAATTTGCGGGCAGAGCGACCAATGATAAATTGCCCATCTTGTACAAAACGAAGGGAAGAACAAAGCCATAAGCACCAAGTGTCGTCGTAACCATATTGCGCAAGTGTTTCCAAGGGATCCATAGAAAGTAAGGCTCAATCTGCGCGGGAAAGATAATAACCGCGAGCGTCGCGATGCAAGAGAGCTCGAAAGAAACATCGAAAGCCAAAATGAAGGGGTTCATGAATACCATGATGACTCCCGCTAAGGTAAGCGCGCGTCCGGCGGAATTCAGTCTCCCGCCGGCGCGCGCGAAAAGTGCGAGAGCCGCCATGATTCCCGCTCGGATTGCTGTGCCTGCTCCGCCGGTCATCATGATATAGAGGAATATACCGGTTAGTCCCGCGCCCATGCCAATGGCCTTCGGTAAAAAAGCTAGTGCGTCCATAATCCAATTTCCTACAAGCGAAATGTGGTAGCCGGAAATCGTAATTACATGAATGAGGCCGGTATTTATGAAAGCTTGTCGTAAGCCTTCGCTAAGCGATGCCTGTTCGCCTAAGATGAGGCCACGCAGGAGGGCTGCCTCGTCGCTTGGCAATGTAGCGTTGAGGCTTGCCGCTAATGTGTCGCTTAATCCATAGAGCCCACGTTTGAGAGCGCTTCCTCCACCCCGAGATAGTACTTCAATTGCGGGGCGTTTCATGACAAAGAGAATGTCGTCTTTCTTTAAGTAACTCACGTAATCGAACTCTTTGCCTTGATCCGTCATGAAGTTCTCTGGCTTTTCTAATTTGCCAGTAAAGCGGATAGTATCGCCATAGTGATAGACAGTTGTAGTAGGAGTGGAAATGAGAACTCTGGTAGATACCGAGCGGTTGGTAACAAGAAGAGTAATAGTGGTAGCGGTTTCAATGCGTACAGGCTTCTCGATCACGAGTCCTTTGCCGGATATTTTCTGGTTTGTATATTTCAGGAATTCTTCTGGGGCGGGTTTGTCTACTGCTCCGAAACGTAAAACGCCGATAGTTACTGCAAGAAGAAAAAAAGAGGCAAGAAAGACTAGCCGCGGTTTCGAAAAGAAATACCAGGCTGCGATACAGGTTAAAGCAATGCCAGCGATGCAATAGGTGAGGGCTGAGCTCACCGAGAAAAATGAGCGCCAGAATATGCCCGCTCCAAATCCAAAAGAGAGTGCGTAGAAAAGATCGTCGGGCATAGGAATACTCTACGTTGTGAAGTTCAAGAAAAAATAAAGATCACTTGACCGGGCAAAGCACCCTATGTTTAGATGGCGGTAGATGTTTTACGAGTAAAGGAGGCAGTATGCCTATTCATCTTCACCCCGAAACCCAGATCCCCATCGCTGGCATGATCCTGAGACCTGGAGCAACGCTTCAAGAAAATGATTGGTACGCCTCAACGGATGGGAAATGGCAGCTCTGTCCCATCCCGGGACTGATTCTCCAAGCAGGGTGCAACGTCATGTGGGTGCGTCCTTGTGTGGAACTCTCACTCGAGGCGAAATCTCTTCTGGCAGAACTTGCTCCGTACAATTTCTGTCTCACTCACCATATACACTGGAAGATGATTCCTTCGCCGGCGTGGAAGTACGACGGTCGGATGGATTGGGAATTGCTTCATCCGGAATGCGTGCAGGAGCTTCTGGATTACGGATTTCTCGAGCTTCACCCCGAAGATCCCTCAGTGTATCAATTGAGTGAAGCCGGTCGCACTGTCGGAAAAGAACTGCTGAACTAAGAACAAGCCTCTTCGCATCGCGAAGAGGCTTTGAATTTACTATTTGTGATTTACCCATTACTATATTCTCATGAAATTGTCCTTAGGAATCGTCGGGCTTCCAAATGTGGGTAAGTCCACTCTTTTTAAAAATCTCACTCGGCAAGAGGTTCATATCGCAAATTATCCGTTCGCCACGATTGATCCGAACGTGGGAATTGTGGAAGTTCCGGATGAGCGGCTCCTAAAAATGGCGGAACTCTCCAAGTCAAAAAAAATCGTTCCTGCTGTCGTGGAGTTCTACGATATTGCCGGTCTTGTGAAAGGCGCTAACGAAGGCCAAGGGCTCGGCAATCAGTTCCTTTCTCATATCCGGGAAACACAGGCTATCGTTCTCGTCCTGCGTGTATTTGAAGATCCGAACGTTATTCACGTGGAAGGAGCTCCTGACGCTCTGCGCGATTTAGAAATTATCAATACCGAACTCCAGCTTAAAGATTTAGATACGGTGGAAAAGCGTCTCAAGAAATTGGAAGGAGAGGCTCGTACCGGTGATAAGACCGCGCAAAAAAACTTCGAGATCATGGGAAATCTTGCCAATGACTTGCGCGCGGGCAAGCTTGCGCTCTCGTATCGCGACGAGCCAATCGTGCAGGATCTCCAGTTGCTTACCGCCAAAAAGCAGCTCTACCTTATAAACGGCAGCGAAGAAGGCGTGCCGGAGGCTTTAAAAGCAAAAATTGCCGAACTTGGTGCCGATTATCTTGTCGTGAATCTTGCCGACCCCGCTTCCCACGCGATTGACGCTTTGATTCGCAAAGCATATGCGGTGTTGGATCTTATTAGCTTCTTTACGACGGGAGAAGACGAGACGCGCGCGTGGACGATTCAAAAGGGGGATAAAGCGCCGCAGGCGGCAGGGACAATCCATACCGATTTTGAAAAAAGCTTTATTCGTGCCGAAGTGACTTCCTATGACAAATTAGTTGAGGCAGGAGGTTGGAATCAAGCCAAGCAAAAAGGCTGGCTGCGGCTGGAAGGCAAAGAATATATTGTCCAAGACGGCGACGTGATGGTGATTCGGCACGGATAATTGACACTGCAAAATATAGCTGCTTAAATGTCCCGAGTACGAAAGGAGGATTCCTGTGCCACTCGTAACAATTTGGCGAGACCCTAAAGAAGTAGCTTATCCAAAAGCCGCTGAGATCCGAGACTTTCTGAACAAAGTTGTCTCTGAGGTGCTTGAAGTCGAGCTTCACGAAGTAGAGCTCCGTGTGCGGGATGTCGGGTCTTTAGACAAAAACTTCGCTCCCATTGGGATTGAGATTGATACCGGTCCCGGAGTGGAGAATTGGAGAGTGGAAGCAAGAAGAAGGATAGCTCTTGAAATTCAAGAGAGGATTTCAGAAAGCGACATCCTTCCTAAGGAATGGCTTGCACCGGAAAAATCGTATGTATGGCTGAGAATCTACGGCAGCATCGCTTTCGTTCCCATTGGTTTTCCTGATCTCGTTCGCTGACATAAAGCGCCTCTCTCGAGGCGCTTTCCCTTAGCCACGCCCTTCTAAAGCACTCCCCAGCGTCTCATCATCGGCAAACTCGATTTCACCGCCGGTAGGCAAACCTCGCCCTAGACGGCTGATTTTTTCCGCTGCGGCTATAAGTTCCTTAGTAAGCAGGGATGCGTGGAAGTCACCAAGACTCGTTGGATTTAATGCAAGAATAATTTCTTTTTTCACTTTATTTTCAAGCTTCTTTAAGCGGTCTTTTTGCCAGAGCTCAAGCATGCCGGTTTTTGGCAAATCGCCTAAGACCAGATAGCGTCCCTTGTATCTCCCCGTATTTTCAAGCGAGATAAGATCAGTTGGTTTTTCCACAATCATGACAATATTTTCATCACGCGCAGGATTATGACAGATCTCGCATAATGTTTCTTTCTTGTCTTCCGGTTCAAAAATGAAGAAGCAGTCAGCGCACGTTTTGATATCGCGCAGTTTGTAGAGTCCTAACGCAATCGCTTCGCCGAGCGAGCGATCTTCCGAAGCCAAGTAAAAGGCCACGCGTGTTGCCTGGCGCGGACCGATAGAGGGGATAGCAGCGAGTTCTTTAATCAATCGCCTGAGAGAACTCGGCAAAGAAATGGCCATAGGAGTTATTATCCTCTGTCATTTCGAGCTTGTCGAGGAATCTTCTGATATTAAAACACCTCCGCCTGGGCTTCCGGTATTTCCGCCATGTCGTGGTGGGTATCAATACTCTTGAAAGTCACCGCATCCGCATCCATCATAAGGTCTACGCCACCCAAAGGCCCGTTTCTATGCTTTGCAATATTGACGTGAATGAGGTTCTCGTCCGCACCGCCCGATAGATCAATCGCATTCGGATCGGAGCGGCGCTCACGCGCACGGGAAAGCAGCATAACCACGTCCGCATCCTGTTCGATAGAGCCCGATTCGCGCAAATCAGAGAGTTTCGGCTTATTGCTATCACGCTTATCCACTTCGCGGGAAAGCTGGGAAAGCGCGATAACCGGTACATCAAGTTCACGGGCAAGCGCTTTAATACCACGCGAGATTTCCGTGATCTGCTGCACCACGTTGTCAGATTTATTGTTGCGCGGGGCAATGAGCTGGAGGTAGTCAATCACGATAAGGCCCAAGCCATGCTCTACCTGCAAGCGGCGAGCCATGGAGCGCATCTGTAAGATATTCGGCGAGGGCGTATCATCCACGAAAATATGCGTGCTCTGAAGCCTGTCCAAAGCGCCCTGGATAGCCTGCCACTCGATATCGTCATTCACCCGCCCGGTACGAAGTTTCCAGAGCGAAACGCCGGACTCTGCCGCGATGATGCGGTCAATAACCTGATCTTTCGCCATTTCAATGGAGAAGAACGCTACGGGCTGGTTCGAAAGCTTCGCCGCATTGCGTGCGATATCAAGCGCGAAGGTTGTTTTGCCGACGGATGGTCGGGCACCGATCACGACCATGTCTGATTTCTGTAATCCAGAAAGTACATTATCTATTTCTTTGAATCCAGTCGGTACGCCGCGCAACGTTCCTTTGAACTGATTCAATTTTTCGATGCGCTCATAGGCGCTCTTCAATTCATCTTTAATATGCGTGAAATTCTGATGGTAGGACTTTTGAGAAATCGAGAGAATCTTCTGTTCAATGCCATCTAAAAGATTCTCTACGTCTTCGGAGGTCTCAAATGCCTCTTCGTTGATCTCGCCCGCGGCGCGGATGAGGTCGCGCAGGATTTTCTTCTCCTTTACGATTTCCGCGTAGTGATCCACATGCGAGGCAGTAGTCACCTGATTGGTGAGTTCAGCAAGGTAGCCCGCGCCACCTACGGCGCCGAGCGTATCTTTCTCTTTGAGATAGGTCTGCACTGAGAGTACGTCAATCGGCTGATGTTTCTCGAAAAGATCCAAGATCGCGCTGTAGATTTTCTCATGCCGCGGCTCATAGAAATCAACGGGTATCAAAATATCAGCAACTTTAATAATGCCTTGCGAATCAATAAGTAAGCTGCCAATCACGGCTTGCTCTGCTTCAATATTATGCGGTGGAATTTTAGGAGAATTGGTCTTGGGCATAGGGGATTCAAGAAATTTTGCAATGAGCAATTTCGATCCGCAGTCAGCGGAAAAATTGCTCCATTGTAAAATTCTGATCTTACTTCGGCCAGATCTGCTGACCAAGAGGGGTGTCCTCTACGATATATCCTAAACGAGAAATTTCCTCCCGCAACTCGTCGGACTGCGTAAACTGTTTATTTCTTCGGGCTTCCTCTCGTTTTGCTCCTAATTCCAGGACATTTTCGGGCACCTCGGGGGCGCTGAGGTCAAATCCCAATGGCTCTAAAACATCTTTTATGAAATCTGCAAGAGCCAGGGCCGAATCCTTAGAAAGTGACCACAGGTCTTTATTGGCCTCTGACATAGCTCCAAAGAGCACCGCGAGCGCCTTCGGGGTATTGAAATCATCATCCATCGCCTCGTAGAAGTCTTTAAGGTACAGATCCGCATTTATCTGCTTCACGCCACTAGCATTTTTGGAAACGACGAGTAGTCGTTCCCGGAAAGAAATAATCGAAGAAATATTTTTCGCTGCCTGTGAAGCGAGTTCATCCGTCCAATCCATAGGGGAGCGGTAGTGGTGCATAAAAACTGCCATCCGAAAATCTCGCGCTGAATAATGTGTGAGAAGTTCTTCGATAGTTATGAAATTGTTCTTACTCTTCGACATCTTCTCTCCGTGAACGAAAAGAAATCCGGCGTGCATCCAGATATGCACGAAGGGCTTTTTTTGAGAAGCGGATTCCTGCTGAGCAATCTCCGCCTCGTGATGGGGGAACTTCAAATCAATCGCTCCGCCGTGAATATCGTACTGCGGGCCGAAGTAGTGCTCGGTAATCGCCGTGTCTTCAATGTGCCAACCCGGTCTACCTTTACCGAGCTCGGTTTCCCACGACGGCTCCGCTGCGCTCGCATCGTGAGGTGTAAATTTCCACACGCAGAAATCACCTTTATTTCTTTTCTTGTCACTCGCATCCACCCGGCTTACAGAATCTTCCGCCTGATCCACCGTGCGGTGCGCCAGTTTTCCGTAGTCAGGAAAGGTGGTGAGATCAAAATACCAGCCGTCGCCGTCTATCTTATATACATTGCCTTTCTCGATGAGCGTTTGAACCTGCTTTACGATCTCCGGAATATGATCTGTCGCCCGCGCGTAGTGGCTTACTGCAGTAATGCCAAGCACTTCCAGATTATTGAAATAGATAGCTTCAAACCGCCGAGCCACATCTTCCCAGGAAGTCTTTTCCGCTTCCGCACGGGCGATGATTTTATCATCCACATCGGTAATGTTCTGAATGTAATTCACTTCGACGCCGCGGCCTCGAAGATAACGCGCAAAAAGATCGAACGTCATGAACGTGCGCGCGTTCCCGATATGCGGGTAATCATAGACCGTTGGGCCGCAGACAAAGAGGCGTAGCGGCCGGGTTTCCGGCAGAGGCTCTTTATTCTCAGAAAGAGTGCTGTAGATTTTCATATAAACGGACCTCCATCCCGTTCTTGATCCGGTAACCACAAAACACAACAGAATAATTCTCCAAACAACCAATTAATAAAACGATTTAGGCTCATCCATTTGGATGAGCCTAAAGATCTGCTATGCCCGAAAGGCTGTGATCTCTTCCAGGGCTAAGATGTTCCACATGCGGTTGGCGATTGCTGCAGCTGCCATCTTTCGAAAGAGTACTTTCGGTGGGATATGGGCGGTTTGAAGGTTGTCGACGCCGCGAAGGATTTCGCAAATGGATACGTCTCCCTTTAGGGCAATTTCAGCCGCCTTGAGAGGTGTCATCCTTCTGAGTTTTGGCTCAATCCGGTTTTGGAACCAGAGCCGCCTATAGAGATCTTTTGCGCCTTGAATTGGTAATTCTCCTTCGTGGCCTTCTCTGACTTTGAATTCCTTCATATACCCCAGGACCATGTTTTCAAACTGCTGTTCCCGCATATTGCCCTCCTTTCGAGGTGCTTCGCCACGGTCATAAAGACTTTGTGCCTCGGGAAAGGCACACGGGAGCGCGACGCGCGCTACTTAGCGAAGGCAAACTCGTTGTGTTTGCATCGAGAATCTAGGATATTTTCATTGACATGTCAATCCGCATCGATTAGGCTCTCTCAGAGAACCTTGAGGAGGAATTATGGACATGCAATCACGCTGGAGTTCGCTCTGGTGGAGTATGGGAGGTGGAGGGGACCCAGGGGCTGCTTTCAAAGACCTCAAAGAGCGTTACGCAGAGCCGCATCGCGCGTACCACACGTTGAAGCATATCGAGCAGTGTTTAGAAGAGCTCGATGAGGTTCCTGGCTTCTACTGGAGTCATGTGAATCGTGACACCATTGAATGCGCGCTGTGGTTCCATGACGCGATCTATAATCCGCGAGGCAATGATAACGAGGAGCAAAGCGCAGATCTCGCGAATCGGGTGCTTCGGCTCGCCAATATCCGTTCAATCAATCCGGCCGAGGTAGTGCTCTTCATCTTGAGCACGGAACATCTGAAGGACCTTCGCGAAATGGGCCCGCAGCTCATCGCTGATATCGATCTCTCCATATTGGGGCGTCCCGAAGAGGAGTATGAGGAGTACAGTATCGCGATTCGCAGCGAATATGCCTTTGCGCCATGGGCGACCTTCTCCGCGAAACGAGGCAGTATTCTTCATAACTTCCTTTTGCAAGCGTTGGATAACAGGCTCTTCCACAATCCGCACTTTCGAAACAAGTACAACGAGCAGGCCAAGCGCAATTTGAAAAGCGAATTGCGAATGCTCCAATATACTGGTTATGTGAGTAGCGTCGCGGGGAAATAAAAAACTACAGGACGGCGAAAGCCGCCCTGTTTTATTTCGTACACGATCCTAGAGCCAATCCTTCTTGTTGAAATACGCCGCGAGAAGCATGATGCCGAGGACGACCGCACCGAATGCGATCCAAAACGCATTCGGAAGTTTTAAGAGGGGATTGCCCTCTACATTCAAGGAGAAAACCGCCACGAAAAGCACGAAAGGAAACGTGAGAAACGACATTGCGGTGAAGCGCTTCATGACGTCATTCGTTTTGGAGGACATGAGGTAGCTATTGGTGAGCTCAAAATCATTCAGTGCCTCGCGGTAATCTTCGATCTGGCTCACAATTTTATAGTGATCACCCTCGAGATCGTTCAAGTAAACGCGCGCGCCTTCGCCCCAGATCCCAACGCCGCGGTCATTCAAGGATTTTAAAACACTTTCGCCCGCACGGACGATGACGCGGTATTCGGAAATATCACGCTTCAGAAAAGAAATTTCCTTGAGGATCTGTTTTTCCTTATTGCGGAACAAATTATCGCTCACGATCTCCAACTTCTCTCGAATGTGGCGCAGTTGTCGCTCTTCAAACTGAAAAATCTTTTCTAAGACCGCATACAGGAGATCAAACGGCGTCGCGGCTTCAAAACGCTGCAGTTCCATAAGCGGCTCGAGCGGTTCGTAATGGACGGTAATCACCGTGTCCTCAGTAATTAAGAAATCTATTTCCGCGCGGCGAGAGGTTTGCTCGATTTTGTTATACAACGGAAAGTTATAAATAAAGAACATATAGGTGTCGTACACCTCAATATGGGCCCGAAGCGAAGGCACTTCGAGCTCTTTCATAATCACGTCGTGAAAACCATATTTTTCCTGTATCGCCGCAAGATCCTCGCGGGTAGGATTTTGCAAATCAATCCAGGTCGCTTTTTCTCTATTCGAGCGCATATCTATAAGTATAGCAATCTATAATCATCTCGAGATTCTTTTTTTTCTATGCCTCCCCGCATGTCATCCTGAGCGGAGGCTTCAGCCATAGTCGAAGGATCTCTGACTGCCAGGTCTTCGAACTGAGGATTCATCTGCCGTATTAAGTCTAATTTCTTGCTGCGTCGCCAACCTTTGATTTGCTTTTCTGCACGTAACGCATCTTCAATCTCTTCAAATACTTCGTACCACAAAATTTTATTAATATTATATTTAGCTGTAAAAGAATGAGGATACACCTTATGTACATGTTGAAGAGTGCGCATATCCAGATTGCGAGTAACGCCACTGTAAAGAACGGTGTTCCATTTATTTGAGGCGATGTAGGTGTAATAGGCCATGAGGAATTCAGAGATCCTTCGACTGCGTTTCACTCCGCTCAGGATGACACACTGAGATAGGCAAACTGCAAGCTCAGGATGGCACAGGGGATGATGGCAGAATGGAATAAAATAAAAATAAATCCCATTGGCAATCTTGACACTCGATTGCCAATCACAGTATACTTGAAGCTCCGAGCTAAAATGTATGCTTCGATCTTTCGAAATCTTAGAAGCCGCTGTTCGTGAATTTATCGAAACCGGGGAGCCGGTAAGCTCCGCGGAGCTTTTTCGTTCATACGATTTTGGCATCAAGCCCGCTATGATTCGCGCGGAGCTCGCGTGGCTTACTGACGAAGGTTATCTTGAACAACCCTATCATTCCGCCGGACGCGTCCCTTCAAACCGTGGCTACGAATTTTTTGTGCAT
>CAZEJX010000009.1:0-19450 GCA_964512715.1 uncultured Candidatus Saccharibacteria bacterium | reverse complement strand
CACTGACACCAGAAGAAAATGGCTCAAGTGGCCCGCTGCGCCGGTTTTGCCTGCCGCTAGCTTGGGGTTTTCTAAATGCGTAGGATCGTATGGTACAGGCTTTGCCCAACCGAGCACCACCGGTGAATGGGTAAACACCAAGAGTGCCGGAAGAAGAATCGAGCCAAACGGATCAATGTGCTTCAAAGGGTTTAGGGTGATACGCCCCGCGAGTCGTGCGGTCGGATCGCCCAAACTTTCCGCCATGAGACCGTGCGAGACCTCGTGGATGATCACCGAAAAGATGAGAACGATGAACTGAAAAATAATATCCATTACTTATATTTTACTTCCCCCGCTCGCTTTTGTCATGAAAACCTAAAACGAGTACAATGCGATCGAACGTCCCCGTAGCTCAATGGATAGAGTACTTGGCTTCGAACCAAGGGGTTGCAGGTTCGACTCCTGCCGGGGACACTTTGAGAAACAGGGCGCATGACTTCGCGAGCATGGTTACTTTTAAATACTCGCGAAGTCATGCGCTCTGTCTTTTTTTGTAAAATTTAAATTATAAAGTTGTGCACATTGCCTATTTGATCGATTCCCCTGTAGTGGTAATATACATGTGGCCCCGGCGAAACCGGGACTTCACAATCATTTTGGAGGCAAGGTTACGATTCGTTTCGATAACAATCCTCCCAACCGTCCTCCCTAGAGGGCGGCACCTCGGAGCCTTCGGCTCCGCACAACACTCCGGAAAACTGTTCCGGGGTCAGGGCAACGCTACGCGGATCACAGGATACCATCTGCGACTTTCCTTTATGGATAACTGCAGCTCCTACCGCCAGCACGAAAGCCCCTTGGTAGCATCGAGATCCCCCGTGGATCTCATCGATCGAGGCCTCCAGCGCATGCTGGAGGCCTCAAACATTTTTAGGGGTGGGCTTTTTTATTCGTGAGTCCCCAAAAGAATTAAGCCGACAATCATAAGGGAGAACGTGAGCACTTTTTTGATAATAACCTCGTTTTCAGTATGCTCTTTGAAAATAAGCGGGAACTTTGTTTTCAGCATCTTGCCGTAGAAAAGCACGAAGAAGGGAATAAACATACCGATGGCTTTTACGAGCGTTACTTTCGCCATATCTATTGCGTACGCTTCCGAAGCAAAGGCTACAAAGGTTAATCCTTCTTCAACCGTAAACACAGGAACTTCTCGCAAAAATAGTCGCCAGCGCAGCGATATATCCTCTCTCACTTTCTTGAATCCTAAGAGCGGCAAGGTAAAAAGTGTTGCCATGAGAATTTCGCCGCCGACCGCGGCGGAATACTGCACGCCCTGGTTAAATAAATACTTGAGGAGAACTCCTTCGAAAGAAAGCAGGAATGCCGCAAGACCGATATACCAAAACGATTTACTGAATAATAATTTGGCGTGTTCCTTTTTGAGGCTCACAGCTATGCTCGCGAATAAGATGAACATTACTCCTATGTATTGAGGAATCGTGAGCACTTCATCCACAATGAAAAACGCGAGGATAGGAATGAATATCCTGCCTAACCCGAAGAGCGCTGCTACTACGGAGGTATCGTCGCTCTGAAGGCCCCGGTAATAGGGGTAGAGATACGCGAAATTAATAAACCCCAACGAGAGAAATATGGGGAGGGTGGCAAGCGGCGGTAGAATCGGCGGACTCACGATAAAAAGAACAGCCACTACCACCAAGTTGAACACTGCCGAAAAGAAAGCCAGGGTTAACGGATGTTTGAAAATGCGATTCGCCAGAAAATTATCCAAAACCTCTGCCACGCCGTAAGCTGCCGGTGCGATGAACGCATACAAAAGCCACATGCCTACAGTCTACCATGCGGGTCGGAGCGTTGATTTTAGACAGAAAAAATGGCAACATTCTATCGAATTAATTTCATACAGTTGCCTCCTTAGCTCAGCTGGTAGAGCAGCTCCCTCTTAAGGAGATGGTCGTAGGTTCGATCCCTACAGGAGGCACCACGTAAAAGTTAGGGGTAGTGCCCGTGAGATGTGTTCGCAATCGCTGCTACATTTTGGTATACTATCCGCCAACATGAGCCTCCCTTTAGAGACTCCGCTCGCGGCCCTGCCCCACACGCAACGCTTTCTTCCGAAGCTTAAGAAGCTTCATCTCGAAACTGTCCGCGATCTGCTCTACTACTTTCCACATCGCTACGAGGACTATTCCGAAGTACGCGCGATTGACGAACTTGCTCCCGGTGAACAAGTAACGATTCGGGGTGTGGTTGAGGAAGTGCAGGCGCGGCAAATCTACCGCCGGAATATGTCGGTGGTTGACGTCACGATTGTTGACGAAAATGGTTCCGCCATCCGGGCAACGTGGTTTAATCAGCCCTATCTCAAAGAGACATTTCGTCCCGGTAGGCAGGTGAGCATCTCCGGCAAGGTTTCTCATTCTGAGAAAGGCGAGCTCTACCTCAGTCACCCCACCTACGAGTTCATAACGCTAAGCAGCAGCTCAGAATCTGGAACCTCCACGAAACATACTGGTCGCTTAGTTCCCATCTATGGAGAAACCAAAGGTTTCACTTCTAAAGGCATCCGCTTCCTCGTGGAACCGATTTTGAGCCAGGTAGGTGCTTCTGAATGGCTCCCTCAGCCGGTTCTTGAGTCGTATCACTTTCCCGATATTCATGAGGCGCTGCGCGCAGTACACTTTCCGGAGACGCTTGAAGAAGCGGAAGCGGCGCGCAAGCGTTTTGCATTTGAAGAACTTTTTCTGCTTCAGATCGTAACTCTCAAAGAAAAATTGGCACTTGCTCGCACCAAGGCGCATAAAATTTCCACCCGTATCGAATGGTTGAAAGCAATTCTCGCGGGACTCCCTTTTCCGCTTACGCAGAGCCAGAAGCAATCGCTCTGGGAAATTATCAAAGACATGGATGCGGCGAATCCTATGAACCGGCTTTTGCAGGGCGATGTAGGTTCGGGCAAGACCGCCGTGGCCGCTTTGGCAGCGCTCATTGCCGCGCAGGGAGGGTGCCAGTCCGCGTTTATGGCTCCCACTGAAATTCTCGCGCGTCAGCATTTTGAAACCATCAAGAAACTTTTCCGTGGCGTACCCAAGGAATCCCAACCGGTTGTTGGCCTCCTTGCCGCCGGCGAAGCTAAGATCTTTTATGAAAACGACCTTGAGAGTTCGGTGAAACGAACCGAGTTCCTTAAAAAACTTGAGCGTGGAGAAATCGCGATCGCAGTCGGCACCCATGCACTTATTCAAAAAGGAGTGAAGTTCAAAAAGCTCGGACTCGCAATCGTAGATGAACAGCATCGCTTCGGTGTTCGCCAACGAGCGGAGCTTCTGAGGCGCACTGTGGTGCCGCATTATTTGAGCATGAGCGCTACGCCCATCCCCCGCACCCTCATGCTTACCGTCTTTGGCGATTTGGACGTCTCACTCATTACGGAGCTTCCTTCGGGACGTAAAAAGATCGTGACCGAGATCGTAGCACCGGTGAACCGGCAAAAAACCTATGATTTTATCCGAGCAAAAATAAAAGAGGGGCGCCAGGCATTCGTGATCTGTCCGCGCATTGAGATTGCGGACGAGGAAGAGAAAGGAAAGCTTCTGGATCCGCGGGCTCTCGCCATGCTCGAGGTGAAATCAGTCAAAGAAGAGTATGAGAAACTGGCAAAAAGAATATTTCCGGAGTTTACGATTGCCATGCTCCACGGCAAACTCAAAACCGGTGAGAAAGAAAAGATCATGCGCGATTTCCAGGATGGCAAAACGCATATTTTGATTTCCACTTCGGTCGTGGAAGTAGGCGTGGATGTACCGAATGCGGCAATGATCCTTATCGAATCATCGGATCGCTTCGGCTTGGCGCAGCTCTACCAATTTCGCGGTCGCGTGGGGCGGGGTGAGCATCAGTCCTACTGCTTCCTCATGACTGACTCTGACACCAAGGCTCAGAATGAACGCCTCACGGCACTCGTGGCGGCAAAGAATGGTTTTGAGCTTGCGGAGTATGACTTGAAGCTTCGCGGTCCAGGCGAGTTTCTGGGAGACTCCCAGACTGGCTTGCCGGATATCGCTATGGAGAGTTTACGCAATCCTACGTTGGTGCAAGAGAGCCGTACTGCGGCGAAAAGCGTTCTTGATGCAGATCCCACGCTCAAGCAATTCCCTACCCTTGCCTCGAAGGTAGAAGGCTTCAAGAAACGGATTCATTTGGAATAAAATAGCGCCACTTTCTTCGCACAAAGAAAGTGGCGCTTGTAGTTCACCGCACTATCACCATGCTCACATGGTCTGTTTCGTGCCATTGGAAAGCCAGATAATCCGCAGTGCGATCCCAGAATTTTTCTTGAGTAATCCCTATTTCAATTCTGTGATCCACAAAGAAATTGCCTTTTTTAGTGCGATAGAAAGTGGCTTCTACCCAAAGAGGCTGTGCGGGTGGGCCAGCCCCGAAAACAACTCCCTCCGATTCATACCGAGTCTTGAGGTAATGGCCGAAATCCCGCAACGTTTGAGGCGAGACGTTACCCTGGAGAATCATTACCGAGAAATGTTTAGGCGGCGGGCTAGGCTGTTCCAGCTTTTGAGGAACTGTCGTTCTGCAACCTAGACAGAAAACGAATAGGAGAGTTCCAAAAACCTTCCACAAAACACGCACGGCAACCTCCTTTTTAACTACGCTATCTTTGTTCTACGCCCGATCTATTTCTTCGTCAATATCCATACGCTCGAGGCAAGCGTACCGCCAATGAGATCATCGAAGAGATCTTTCAAGGTATCGAAGAGTCCATTGGGTTCCATGCAGCCAAATGCGAGTTGATGCGTGACAAAAACTTCGGTGAGATATTCAAAAAACTCCCAGCCGATTCCTACGAGCGCTACAAAACCAAGGGCGAAGATAAAGCGCGCTAAGCGGCTTTCGGGAAGCATGTACCCAAATCGCTCACCAAAAAGATAAAAGAAAAAGAGCGCTACCCATGCGCCGCCTGCAATATGCATAGGAATGTCGAGATGGGTCGTGAGATACCAGCCGTAATAATTACCGGCGAGGTGCACTACGAAAATTATTAAGAGAAAACCGAGTAGAAACTTTTGCATTGGGTAAATTTTAGCATTTTATATAAAAATCGCCCCGTACCAAGTGGTACAAGGGCGTGCGGACATTGGACTTACTTGCGAAGATACAAAAGGCGACGATTGTTGTTCCAGCGGCTATTGCCGAGCCAGCGGAAATACAGATGCCACTGGCCATCCTCTTGCCAATGAAGACATGGAACGTAGCATCGACCATTCGAATCCTGCCAGATCGTTCCCGGAAAAACGATGTAGAAGCTTCTCCATTCTTTCGGAATTTCCTTCTGATGTTCAAGAAGCCATTCTGCGTCTTCCTGACTGAAATCTCTCCCATTTTGGGTAGCACGATCGAGCATCTCATTGCCGGACGTAGAGTCTTCGTGCGGCTCCAAAAAGCTAGAGAGTTGCAGATCGGTGATGTTCTGAATGCGCCGGCATTTAGTAAAGATGTGCTCCCAGCCCAACTTGCGCATGTCATGCTTGAAGTTGAATTCTGAAACTATGGATTGCATTTCTTACCCCTTTTCAAACTTCTTGAACTCATCTAATTATATATCACTTATATCAGGTTTATCAATATTTGTAAAATAATCTGACGAACAATTGGAATTGCTATATAAACTGGATCCCTTGGTAAAGCCAGATGATGCACGGGAAGAAAACTAATTGTCGATTGAGCGAGGGAGAACCTATTAACGCTTGCTCTCCCTCGTTCTACTCGGGATTACGCGGCTCTACGTTGTTTCTACTCTCCCACGGGACTTTCTTTGATCGCAGAGCCGCGAGAACACTGCGGCTCAATGGTCAAAAAACAAAAAGCTCCGCATTGCGGAGCTTTTTGTTTTAACGCTTGGACCATTGAGGCGATCGGCGGGCTTTCTTCAAACCCGGCTTCTTGCGTTCCACGGCGCGCGGATCGCGAGTCAAGAATCCGAATGCGCGAAGTTGCTTCTTCAGACTTTCATCTTTCTTTACGAGCGCCCGGGCAATGCCGAGGCGAAGAGCTTCAGCCTGGGAATTAATACCGCCGCCATTAATATTCGCAGTTACATCAAATTCGGTAAGCTGCAGCTTCGTAAAAGGCGACATAATAAGATCGCGCAAGCGAGGCTGTTGGAAATAATCGGCAAGCTTCATTTCCCCTACCGTTACGGTACCGTTACCCTTCATGACACGCACCCGTGCCACCGAGGTTTTGCGGCGGCCAATCGCTTCGATATAGCGGCCTGCGCTCAAACGAGTCTTGGTTGTAGTCTTAGTTTCCGGCATAGGCTTATTCGTTTACAAAAATGAGGTTATTCAAACGCTTTTGGTTCAGGAAATTCTTTGGAAGCATGTGACGGACCGTATCGCGCAATACCTTCTTCGGATCTTTCGCGAACTTTTCACCCAAGCTCTGCTCTTTAAGATGACCCATATAGCCAGTGTGGCGATAATAGGTCTTGGCATTCATCTTGTTGCCGCTTACCGTGAGCGCTTCAACGTTTTTGACGAGTACGCGATCACCACTCACCTTTTCGGGAGCGTACGTAGAGCTTTTCTTACCCTGGAGAATCGTGGCGATTTCCGTAGCCAAACGGCCGAGGGCTTTTCCTTTTGCGTCAATAATGTGATCCATACTTATACAAATTCTATGGTTGCGGTTGCTACGCCATCGCGCTTGCGCACACGACCGGTTTTCACGATGCGCATATAACCGCCGCGGCGTTCTTTATACCGCGGAGCGAGATTTTCCACAAGCTTTTTTACCGCGGATTCATCTTGAAGACGCGACAGAAGCAGGCGGCGGGAAGCCAGCGATTCTTTCTTTGCGAGCGTAATCGCATGTTCCACGACCGGGCGGATCGCTTTGGCGCGGGTAACCGTGGTTTCGATACGTTCGCGCTTAATAACGTTCACCGCCAAGGAGCGCATGAATGCGCGGCGTTGTCCCGTCTTCCGGCTGAATTTTTTAGCTTGTGGTCTTTGGCTCATAATATAGCTTAGGGCAAATCGTTCGAACTATTTGCTTCCTATTCTTCCTTCTTCTTTTTTGTCTTCTTTGCGGGTTCGTCGCTCACCTCCTTTACCTCTACCTCGGCCACTTTTTCGAAGTGGTCGCGCAAGATGTGAGCAGCTTTATGGAGTGCGGCGGAAGGGCTAATGGTGCCATCGGTAGATACCGAAAGCTTTAAGCGGTTGTAATCGGTGCGATCGCCAACACGCATGTTTTCAACGGTGAAGTTCACTGCGGTCACGGGCGAGAAAAAGGCATCCACGCCAATCGTGCCGATCGGAAGCTTTTCCGCTTTGCGCGCTTCAACCGGTGAGTAACCGAGTCCGCGCTCAACCGTGATCTCGACGACGAGTTCAGCGCTCTTTTCAGTAAGGGTGGCGATAGGCGCATCCGGATTCACGAGCTCCACCATCGCATTCTTTTTGATATCCGCGCCCGTCACATCCTTCTCCCCTTTGGCTTCGAGAAGCAGCACCTGCGGCTCGTCGGAATCGCTCTTAAAACGAAGTTTTTTAAAATTAAGGATCATCGTGATGAGATCCTCCTTCACGCCCGGCAGCGTTGAAAATTCATGCTGGGCATTCTTTACTTTGATATACGTTACCGCCGCTCCGGGAAGCGACGACAAAAGCGCGCGGCGCAAGGCGTTGCCGAGCGTCAAACCATAACCGGCAAAAAGGCCCTCCACTTCAAATTCGGCCTCGTGCGCGTCCTCACGAATAGTTTTAATACCGACAGTGCTCGAAAGATATTGATACTCCATATTATTTTTATTTGCTGAACGATTCCACTAAGAGATTAACCTCGAACGGAGATTCTCCCTGAGGAACCCCGACGACGTTCCCCTGTAATTTGTTAGTGTCGAGCGAAAGCCAAGACGGGACTTCGAATTCGGCGAGCTTCTTTCCGAGTTCTTTGAAGGCACCCTTGCCTTTCGATTCTTCGCGCACGGAAACGATGTCACCCGTAGTTACCTGGTATCCCGGCGAGCGGACTTTGCGGCCGTTCACCATAATGTGTCCCTGAATGAGCATAGAGCGAGCTGCAAGACGGGAAGGAGCGAACCCGAGGCGGAAAAGCGTGTTATCCAACCGGCGCTCAAGGAGTTCCAAGAGTTTGCGATCGGTACCCTCTCCGGAGTCAGCTGCTATTTCAAACAATCGGCGAAGCGTGCGCTCATGAATGCCATAGCTCACTTTAAATTTCTGCTTCTCGGCAACCTGACGGCCAAAGTCCGACAATGCTTTTCTGCGGCCGGTGGGACCATGCTGACCGGGACGATACGGACGCCGGGCGGCGGCGCATTTCGGGCCAAGACAACGCTCACCCTTCAAATGAAGGTGCTCGCCGAGTTGTCGTTCTCTTTTTTCCCGAGGGCCTTTGTGCATAGACAATAAATAGTAATACGGAATTGAGTATTCGTAAATAGTTAGACGCGGCGAACTTTGGGAGGACGCGGCCCGTTATGCGGCACTGGAGTCATATCTTTGATAGAGCGAAGCTCAAAACCTTGGTTCGCGAATGAGCGAATGGCGGAATCGCGGCCGCCGCCAATACCTTTCACAAAGACGTCCAAATTCTTGACGCCCATCGTCTTTAATTTCTCAGCTACTACGGAGACGATCTTCGATGCGGCGAATGGCGTAGCTTTCTTCGGCCCGGAGAAACCGAGCGAGCCTGCGGTTGCCCAGGCAAGCACATTACCCGAGGTATCGGTAACGGTAACCACGGTATTGTTATAGGTGGCGTTAATATACGCAGCACCATTTTCCAGGTTCTTGGTTTTTTTGGACGAGGCGCGAGGCGCGGTCTGCACCTGACCCTCGGTCGCTGCTCCCTGCGTTTGTACTGTTTTTCGTTTACCCATGATTATTTAAGCGCTACTTTTCTCTTACCGGAGCCGGCGGTCTTACGAACGTTACCGCGAACTGTGCGGGAATTGGTTTTGGTGCGCTGGCCACGAGCCGGCAAACGGCGGGCATGGCGCGTACCGCGATAGGTAGCCAAGCTCTTCAAGCGCTCGATATTCGAACGTACCAGCTGACGAAGTTCGCCTTCAATACGGTATTTGCTTTCCACAACCGTCTTTAATACGTTCAAATCATCCGCGGTCAAATCCTTGGTGCGTTTCGAGGGATTAATCTTTGCCTCCTCTAAAATCCTACGGGAAACAGCCGGGCCAATGCCGTAGATATACGTGAGCGATGCTTCAACTCGCTTCTGATCGGGAATGTTAACGCCGAGGAATCTCATTATCCTTGTCTTTGTTTGTGTTTCGGGTTTTTGCAGATAACAAATAAGCGTCCATCACGCTTCACAACTTTGCAATTCTGACACATTTTTTTAATAGAAGAACGGACTTTCATAAAAATAGGTACTCTGAGCTTACAACCTTCTGCTGATGCGGCCGCGTTCACCGTCCGGAGTCACGTCAATCTGGACGCGATCACCGGGAACAATGCGAATACGATTCAAACGCATCTTGCCCGCTACATGGGCGAGGACCACTTCGCCAGTCGTAAGGCGAACTTTGAAAGCAAGCGCTGGGAGCGCCTCTTCCACAATCCCCTCCGCGCGCCGTAAAGAATTAGAATCGAGAGCCATTCGACGCGTTTACGCTGACCATAGATTTCGTGGTCGTTATCATTTCAAGGCAGAGGTTATTGTAGACGAAGCCTGAGGAATTGTAAAGACTGGGGCCAAACTGGCTTCTTAGACCCTACCCTATCTTATTCCACCGTAATCGTAATCCGCTTGGTTCTCCCCGGAAGGGATCGAAGCCAAGCTGGCCAGAGCTTTACTTGCGCGTCTTCGAGTTGCGGCAGCGCGAGAATCATCGCGCGGGCGTCATCTTTCTTTTCCCCGGCAAGCTTACCCTTAAATGCCTCGGCGTCGAAGTCGGGCACCATATTTGCATTGGCCGTGAGCGAGAACTTCAGCTCTTTATTAATAAAATCGGGCTGTACGCTCTTATAGGTAAGCGAAAGATCTTGTAGCTTCATGCCCGAAGTAGAAGCACCGGATTTGGCACCGAGGAGTCCCGCAATATCTTTTTCGCGGAATCCGAAGGCTTCAAAGACCGCGTTGGCTGTGAGACTGAACTTGCCGTCATTCCCTGCCGTGCGCGCCACGTTTATTTTTCCAGGCGCAAGCGCGGAAGCCCCGTCCACAATTTTTATATCAGCGGGGATTGTTCCCAGAAACGAGGTTTGGAAAGCGGATTTCAGCACATCATTCACGCCGCTTTTCGCTTGAGTCACATCTTGATCGGTCGCAACTGCTTTCTCCCCGATTGCGCCGCCGGAGGCTCCATTCTCAAGCACTCCGTAAAAGCCGTCGTATTTTGGTGTACCCTTGAATCCAGGGATGACGAGCTTATCTACGCGTCCGGTATTATAGTCCGGGCCCGGCTGATCGGCCGTAAGTGGTGCTTTAATAGATGCCGGGGTGATTTTCCCATCCACAACCTGCGCGCCCGGCACCACTACGCCGGTATCCAAACGATAGATTTTGCCATCCGGCGTCTGAAAGCGGGTTGTCGCCACGAGCTGCTGCGGATCGGAGCTATAGGCATTCACAATCGTCACGGTGCCTTGCGCTTTCTCTTTCACATTGGCGCGACCGGAAGCCGGGAAATATTGCACCAGACTTTTTTCTTCTTCAAAAAGCTGACCAGGAATCACGTTGCGATTTACCTCGATATCTTTAACCGAGGTAAGTTCCGCAACTGCGTCATTAAAAGCGAATGGCGTTTTCTTAAAACGAATGGCGACCTCTGCTTTTCCAAAGAGCGCGCCGAAGGCCCAAAGAGCAAGCGCGAGGAAGAGCAGAGAGCCGAGAGCTATGGCTCCAATTCGGCGGAGTGGAGATGGTTCTTTATAGTCAACTAATGTGTCATAGCGCTCTCCTTCCTCTTCTGGCGCATCCTCTTCATCATCCTCGCGCTCGTCCTCACTGCTCTTTACCTTGAGAGCCACTGCCCCCGGTTCTTCTGTGGGGCGAGGACCGCGCTTTATTTTATGGCGAACAATATCAGAGACTGGCTCCGCGTCTTCGGAGCGTCCGTCGAAGAGCGGATGATTTGAGGAGAGTCCGTGTTTGGATGCTTCGGCGAGCACTTCCTCATCTACTGATTCAATGGTGATGTTTTTACCGAGCGTTTTCCCCTCTCGCGCAATCAGACGGAAATTATTCGGCGAATCCAAAAGATGGGATTTCTTAGGAATGACCAGCCGGATTTCCTCCGATTCGATTTCTAAGATACGTTCAATTAAGTCCGCAACCGCTTCGTTTTTTTCAACAACGATTTTATGCATCTCTATTATTATAGCAAACAGCACGAGCTACGAGCAGAAGCTGAGAGTAAGAATAGTATATACTATTTTATTTATGGGTCCCGACTTTCGTCGGGATGACAAAGATTAGGGGATCACAATGAGATCGCGCGGTGCATACCGCGCGATGACGGAGAAAGAAGATACTTCGGCAGACTCAGGATGACAGCTACTGAGATCGCGCGGGGCATACCGCGCGATAACAGAAAGAGGTTGATTGTTTCCTCTTCGCTCGTGCTCCTTGCTCGTGCTCTTAGCTATGCTATGGAGCTATCCAATGGATTTGGCGAGCTAAAGCACGGTGGTGGGCCGGATCGCCGCGATGGTAATAGAACTCGAGAAACGGCAGCAGTACTGATTCTTCTTCATGATTCACTTCCTGAAGACCACTGAATCCCAAGGCATCCCATACTTCCCGAAAAGGATACGTGGCGAGCCCTACGTCATCAATTGCTTCTGGCAGATCAAACGGCAGAACGTCTTTGCCGCGGAAGTAGATCGTGCCGCGGAATTTGGTTTTCTGGAGCGCTTTGTTGAAGCCCTCGAGCGATGCCTCTCGCATTTTTTCGAAAAGCTTTTTCATAGGAGAAGAACGTGGTGCTTCCTTCGCTTCTATGAGAATGCGACGCGCAACCATTTCAGAAATCCCCCACGCTTCACGCAATAAGGAAAGTGGTGAACGCCATGCGAATGGGAGCTTACGAAATACCGGCGCGTGGCGGCGATCCATGACCGCGATATCCGCGCCTTGAGGATCCGCATCCAAAAGCCGCAGAGATCCTTTTTCAACTCGGGAAAGGAGGCTGAGCGCCGATTTGTTTTCTTCGGTAGCGAAAAGCTCGGAACGTGAGTGCAAAATATCATGGAGTTCGTGAAATACGGCTCGGGTCGTAAAAAGAAGATGCACTTCGCCTTCGAGCTTTTTGCCTTGAAGGCGCGGCCAGCCAGAGACAGGCTTACCATCGAGCTTCAGACACATGAGCCGGGCGTCGAAAAGAATCGCATCGAGATCCTGCACCGCAAGGGATTTCGCCGCTTCGAGACGCGTTTCCAGATTGCCCCGATTTACATATTCCCGTACGATTCCCTGAAAGCTCAATCTATCTTCGCGCGCATTGCCCGAGAGGTTGAGAGAAAATGGTAGGATGGCGCTATAGGCAAGCGCCGGATGGAGCGAGACGACTACAGGAATATGGCGCAGCTCGCCTAAAAACTCGCGGGATATTTTATCTTTGCGCGCGTAGACCGTCTCGCGAAGTATGCGGACGTGTTTCGCGGCATCAACTTCGATCAAAGCGCTCCGAGCTTCTTCCGGGGCAATACTCCAGACGGCAACGCGTTCAGCATGCGGGATGAGTGAGAAAGTGTTCATTTGATGGGTTTCCAGGGAAGTTTCATATCGGCTTTTATTCCAAAACCAGAAGAATCGTGATGTCCGCCACCCCCAAACCGTTCTGCGAGTTTGGTAACATCAATGGTTCCGTTGCCACGCAAGGATACGTGAATCATGCTGTCGTTCTGGAGTTTCCAGAGAATTGAAAATGGCGGGTGCTTTTTTGCCAATACGTCCTGGATTTCATCCGCTACTGTTTTTGGACCATTAAAATTAATGGCGTAGACCGCGTGCCCCATGAACTTGACCGGCATGGCGCTCTTTTCAATCACGGCGCGTGCCAATTGCAATTCGTATTCGCGCAAAATTTTGCCCTGCCGCATCACTTCCTTTCGGAAATCCGTGTTCTCAAATTTCTTAACTAACGCATTCCATGTTTTAAAATTTTGCGGTTGCAAGAGAAGAAACGCATTGAACTCCTCCGTACCGTTTAATTTGAACGCCCAGATATCGCGATCTTCAATATATTTTAAGAGCAAGGGTACGGGCTTGCCAGGCCGGAAGTATTGCCAAGCTAACACCGCGCCAGAGTTATAGCGCGCGTAGCGATAATCAGTAGTGCTCATGACCCGTGCTTTGTTGCTCACATGGTGATCAATCGCCGTAACTTGCTTGTTTGCTTTCTGAAGGACCCGGAGCGGCGCGTCGCTGTCGAACATAAAATCGATGAGATAAACGGTCTTACCGCGCAAGACGGGCGCTTTATCGCCATACTGCATCGGGTAATAATCGGCTCGATTTCCAAACGCAGTCCAGGCGGCATACGCGCCGCCAAAACCATCCGAACAACCAGCGTGATAGAGAACCGCGATCTTTTTCTCTCTTTTGCTTTTTTTGCGCGGAGACATGGATATTATTGTAACGCTTCGATTCCAGGTAGTTTTTTGCCCGCGAGAAATTCCAGCATGGCGCCGCCGCCGGTCGAGACAAAACTGAACTTGGTATCGAGCTTATACTGCTTTAAGAACATTACGGTCTCCCCGCCTCCGGTAATCGTGAGCGCGTTCTGATTTTTCGAGATGGCGCGGGCGATCGCTAGATTTCCTTTCGCGAATTTCTTTTTCTCAATCATACCCACCGGCCCCGCCCACAGGATGGTTTTGGCGTGAGCGATAATCCGCGCGTATTCGCGTTCGGTTTTCGGACCAATATCCAAAATCATATTTTTTTCGCCGCGCCAATCTGCCGGGACAATAACGCGATTGGATTTTGCGAGGCGGGCGAGGAACACGCGATCGGCTGGATCATCGTCGAGCACGGATTTCTGTACATCTCGCCCCCGCAGTTTCATGATGGTATTCGCAGAGGCCCCGCCCAAGAGAAATGCATCCGCGCGATCTTTAAAATTTTTGAGCACCTCTAATTTATCATGCGCTTTGCCGCCGCCGATTACGATAATAAATGGTCGGCGGGGTTCTTTGAGACTCTCTCCTAGAAACGTTATTTCTTTTTCGAGCTCCAAGCCCGCATAGGATGGCAAGAGGCGCGAGACCCCGACGAGGGAGCCGGCTTTCCGATGAGAAACGGCGAAAGCATCATTTACGAAATAATCGCCGAGGGAGGCAAGATCTTTCGCGAGGGCTGCGCTATTTTCCCCTTCGCCTGCCAAGAAACGGATATTTTCGAGAAGGAAGATGGATCCCCGCGGGGCGGCTTGAATTGCTTTCCTGATTTCTGTGAAACGAAAATCAGGAAGGAATACAACATCTTTTTTCAAGAGCTCAGAAAGCGTAGCAGCGTCGTTTCGTAAAGATAGCTTGGCGTCAAAACCGTGCGACTTAGCCAAAGCGGGGCGTCCGCGATGCGAAACAATGACTATGGCGCGTGCGTGCTTTTGAAGCAAGCGTACGGTAGGCAGGGCGGCTTCGAGACGCCAGGTGTCCTCGGTATTAAAATCGAGACGAAGCACTGCTATCCCTTTTAATTTTTTCGGATTTGTTTTCGAAAGGAACTTGATCATAGAGAGCAGATCACCATAACAGATGAACTGATTCTAGCATGTTTTCCAGTTTACCAGTTACCCCTTTACCAGGTACTATTCAAGTATGCAAAAGCACACGGTGCTTATCGTGGGAGCAGGCTTTGGCGGATTGCGCACGGCTTTGAGCCTGCATCACTATCTTTTAAAGACGCGTTTACGAGAGCGTGTAGCAATTACCCTCGTTGATCGTGATCCGTACGAAATCTATACCCCACTGCTCTATAAATACGCCGCAGACGCCCATTTCCCTGAGTCCGTCGTAGCATTGCCGCTCAACCCCATTCTCGAGGGTACCGACATTTCCTTCCTTGAGGGCAGTGTGCAAGCTATAGATCTTGAGAAAAGCGCTGTAATTCTTGCGGATGGCACCACAGTCAGGGCAGATACGATTGTCCTCGCCGCCGGCACGGAAACAAATTATTTTGGTATTCCGGGACTCGCGGAGCATTCCCTGCCGCTCAAAAATTTTACTGATGCGAAGCGGCTGAGGACCCTCCTCGACACGCTTCCCGAGCACGCCCACATAGTGATTGGCGGCGGCGGACCGACCGGTGCAGAGCTCGCGGCGGAAATACGCTTAGCACGACGACACAATGTCTCAATCATTGAAGGCTCGCCACAGATTCTCCCTGGCTTTCCTCAGCGTTTCCAAAATCTCACCGTAGAGAGACTCCAAAAAATTGGCGTCGCTTTGAAAACAGGAGAAATGATTACAGAGGTGCGGGAGAAATCCCTGCGCACTGACAAAGGAACGGAGGTTCCTTTTGATGTGCTCATCTGGACTGGAGGCGTGCAAGTTCCGGAATGGATTGCACGATTGCCGCTTAAGAGCCAAACCAAAGGGCATATCGAAGTCTCGCGAGAGATGTGCTGCGCACCCAAAACACTCGACCTTCACCTCGGTGGTACGATGTACGCGCTCGGTGACACCACCTGCGTTTTGGATGCGGAGGGAAAACCGCTGCCGGGAACCGCGCGCGCGGCAATCCAGGAGGCAAAAATTATCGCTTATAACATTTTCGCGACCATCTACGCGAAGGAACGAAATAAAGCGATTCCCGAGCTCGCCTATCACCCGATGCGCTACCCGTACGTTTTGCCGATTGGCAACGATGCGATCCTAATGATCGGGAGTATGATCATCCCCGGTTTCCTGGCACGATGGTTTAAAGAAGCTATCGCGCTGAATTATCTCGCTTCGATCATGAGTTTTGGAAAAGCGTTCCGGATATGGAAAAGTATCCGGTGATGTGGTAGGTTTGGCTTCAGTACAGGAAAGGAGCCTCGGTGCGAAAGCATTTCAACCCTAAAATTCACGAAAAGAGCATACGATTAGCCTTAGAGGTGCATGAACCTGCCACGCGAAGGAAAGCGGAGCGCATGACCACAGAGGAACTTACGTGCGAAATTGAGCGACTTGAGCTCGGAAAAGATGCCGACACGAACCCTACCGCGCTCGGCATGAGAAGCGCTGAGATGCAGATCTACAAAGAGATGCTCGCGAAACGCAATTGACAACTCCCCGTATTCTGCATAATGATGAGAATGGCAGCCACCAAGGTGGCGAAGACAGAGAAAGGGGTTTGGATGTCGAGACATCTCTTCTGTTGCAAGCGCCGTCCTCCCGGATTACAAAACGTGCTGTTCTTCCGGCAGCGGATCTGGAGAAGTATCATCGCAATGAGACTCTCCAGGCGCTACAGATGACATTCACCCAAAAGAAAAGGGCCCGCTTCGCGGGCCCTTTATTATTTCCTGTGACTAGGTTCTAAGACGCGCATGAATATCGCCTTCCACATTCACCCGATCAGCGCCGTATTTCAGGCGGGCATACTCTTTGAGGTGCGTGGCGCGTTCGTGATTGCCTTGCGGCGGAAATGGAATGTGCATGGTAAACGGTTTGGAAGTTTGACCATTAATTAAGAGCCGCACGTGCGCGTTCAGGTTATCAATATTCACGAGATCGTTGATGTTGAAGACCGGCTCAAATTGCTTTACCAAGAATTCCGCGTCCTGAGTGCCAACGCGAAACACTAGCTGGGTACCCACGTTGCCGAAGACCGCATCGCGAATCTCATCTTTCAATTGCGCGATGAACTGGTGCGCGACGGTAAGACAGAGTTTGTATTTGCGCGCTTCCGAAAGAATCGTGGCAATCGAATCGGTCGCGAAGTTTTGGAACTCATCAATGTAAAGGCAAAAATCTTTGAGACCCGCCTTGTCAGTGGTGTCCACGCGCGAGAGCGCTGCCATGAGAATTTTGCCCGTCACGATCATACCGAGCAGGCTCGCGTTCAAGTCGCCGATTTTGCCTTTGGAGAGATTCACGAGGAGAATCTTGCCCTCATCCATGCATTCGCGGAAATTAAACGCGGATTTCGGCTGACCGATAATCGGCCGCATGTAATCGTTCGAGATGAAATTGTTGAACTTTGAGGTAATGTACGGCGTCATATTGGCGAGTGATGCCTCGCCGCCGGCCTTCACCGCTTCTTTTTGCCAGAAATCCGCAACAACCGCGTTCTTAATTCGCGCCAGTTTGCGGTTCCGGAATTCGCTATCGGTGAAAATACGCGGCACTTCGATAAGGGTGGCCGGTTCATTCACGGCATCTTCCATGAGGAGGAGAAGCGCGTTTCGCATATACTGCTCAAACATCGGCCCCATCGTTTCCGGCGGGAACAACTTATTAAAGATGCTTTGCATCTCGTTTACGATGAACGTGCGTTCCTCCGGCCGCTCGAAATTATATTCCAGCATATTCATGCCAAGCGGTCGCTCCAGATCACCCGGATCGAATATCACCACATCCTCCGCACGCTCCTTCGGAATCTGAGTGAGAATGGACTCAACCAGTTCACCATGCGGGTCAATGACCGCAACGCCTTTGCCGTGAGCGATATCTTCAATCAAGAGATTTGTAATCGTCACGCTTTTACCGGTGCCTGTCTGACCAATGATATAGATATGACGACGGCGATCCTCGTCGGTCATATAAACCGGTTTTTTCTCTCCGCGGAAACTGCTTTCACCAATGAGCGTGCCCGAGGAAGGCATATTGGGCGGTGGCGGGGCTTCTTTGGACTTCAGCCATTTCACCCGCGGTGTTTCAGTGTGCGCCGTCGGGAAATGGAAGAAGCTCGCTACCTCTTCGCTCGTGAGGGTCATTGCCTCGTCGCGTTTGAATTCGCGGAAAATAAAATTATAGAGCACGCTTTTTGGATTGCGAGGTTTCACGATCGTGAAATCGTTGCGCGACGGACTCGCGAACTGTTCAAACGGGGTCGCAATGCCCTCCAAAACCGTGTCTGCCTGAAAAGGGCTTGGCGCGGATGCGACTAAGCGCACGTTAACGCTAAAGAGCGGCTTTGAGAGTTTCGCAGTGAGGGCTTTGACTGCCTCGTCATCAATCACCCGCTCCGCGGTGGGAGCAGATGTATCCTTGGGACCTACCGCCTCACCCAAAATACTTCCCCAGCTTTTTCCGCCGAGATCCGTGAGCGAAACTCCTTTTTTGAGCGATTCCAAAGCGGCACGGATGTTTTTCTTCGCGCTTGTCGGTGCTGGCTCCACGATAACTTGAAGCGCGGCACCCTCTCCGATTTCAGCTACTTTAGCAAATCCTCCTAAAATTGGATTCATCGTATCTGCTTCCATATCTACATACGTTCGCAGCGGCAAGAGATACTGCTCCTTTTGTTTAAGATACGCTGCGAGCGAGGTTCCCTGCGGATTGAACATATTATAATCATCCGGAGCGCGATCTACCGCGGCACCGTTCCATAAACTCTGTATCTGTTTTATGGCAGTTTCCGAGTACCGCTTCGGGACTGAAATGTAGAAGTGAATTTCTTCGCCCACATGCGGCACGGCGACTTCAAACACTACCGGGTGCTTGAACGCCGCGAGTGAGGACAGAAGCTCTTCGAATTTGTTAATTCCGATTTTAAAATCTTTGCCGGCACCTTCCCCCGCTTCTTCCTGCGGCACTTTTACGAGTAAAAGATCCCGACTGAGGGATTTTTTGAGCACGCGGACCCGAAGGAAACGCCACAGAAAAATGAGCACGGTGGTAATACCGACACCGAGGGCAATTCCAATTGTGATCTCGAATTTCATTCCTTAATCCACCACGTTTCTCTTTTTGAGTTCGGGATAGAGCTTGCCCGTCAGAGCATCGTGAAACGCATCCAGCACAAAGGGACTAGATTTCATCGCGGCGGCATTCGCTTTTGCGATGCCTTCCTTGAACGCCATTTCGAGAAGATGCTCGATCTCCATTTTTGTCGGGGCGGGCGCATCCGTAACGTATGCGGGAAGATACGCCGCATTGGGATCCGCTTGCGCGTTGGTCTCTGAAGCCGCTGTAGCCGCTAAAGTTGTGAGCGCGTGCTTCACGAGCTCTTGTCCGCTCGCAGTCGCAAATTCGGGATTCTCTTTATGCTTCACCACCTCTCCCGCTACGCGATCAATATCACTCTCTAAAGGGAGAGTAGGTGCCTCGATAACATGGATTGGTTGAGGAACTTCTTCGGGCATAGGATGGGGGTTGCTTGATGTACAATTTTACAATTTGCAATTTTCAATCAATTTTAAAATTCAATGCAAAATTGGAAATTGAGATTTGAACATTAGTACGATTTTATTTTGCTATCATTAGGTTATGAACAGAAAAACATG
>CAZEJX010000008.1:0-20587 GCA_964512715.1 uncultured Candidatus Saccharibacteria bacterium | reverse complement strand
TGCCTTTTTCTTTGGCAGCATCTGCATTCTCTCGGGTAGCCGCAAGTGCGGAGGCGGCCGCTTTTGCGATCTCGCTTGCCATTCCCTTGCGGGCTTTGGCATTTTTAGCGAAACGAGTACTTGGCTTGCCATTTGTGCGAGTCGCTAGTCTATTTGCCTTTTTAGGTTGTTCAACTGGCGCGCCAATAGGTTGAATGATTGCAGATCCACGCACCGATTCGCCGCCCTCAATCGGACCTTCGCCAAAATAGCGTTCCCGCGCTTCATTGGGAGAAAGTATCGGCTGATTGCCGGTAGCAGCAGCCATCTCTTGAATATCAAGTTCTCTGTTTTGTGGAACTGGATCGACGAAATCTAAAAAGAGGTCTGCGCCATAACGCGGCACAAGAAATTCATTGAGATATTCGACTATCATCTGCATTTTTGGCTTGATCGTGCGAGCTGCGAAAACATAATCAGCCGTTTCCGCGGTTGCACGATTTGTTTCGCTCTCAGCGGTTCCTAAAATTGTTTTAGAAACCCTGAACCCCGCGAGAATCTTGTCGCGCATAACCTGCTGCAGATTGTAAAAATCCATATCTTTCGGGTTATCGCTCATCTGCGTAAACTTCACACCCTCGGGAATGGTGGCGATTTGATAGGAGTTCTGCGCCCCAGCGTAAACTTGCGCGAAGCTCTTTTTGATGTAATCCAATTGCTCAGGGGTGTTATAGACCGCGCTCTCGAGTAAGCCCGCAAGACGGGCGCCGTTTTTGAAATAATTAAGATTCACTTGACTCGCATAATTATCGGCATTGATCCAATCAATAATGCCAGCAACTGTGCCAATGCCCTCATATGGGTCGCTGGGATCTGGATATTTGAAATGCAAAATCTGATATGGCGCGAAAGTTTGTTTGTTCTCGCCAAGCTGATATTCGTATCCTTTAAGGAATTCGGGAACGGACGCCTTGAGGGGACGAATATATTTTGGATTCAAAGGATAAATTGCGGTCGGCGCATCTCCTTCCTTTTGAATTCCCTCGAGATACCAATAGGAGTTGCCAGTGAGCTCAAGATGTGCAGCAGTAGTAAACATCAAATCGAATTTAGTCATATGGGGATTTACCCCGCTCAAAAGATCGAGGAGTTCGTGCTCCTTAAGTTCTTCTGTAGATTCGTCCGCAGCAACTCTAAAAAGTCTAAATTCTATCTTGCCCAACTCTTCCGCAATGGCACGGACGCATGCGTAAACCCAGCCACTATAAATTGCCAAGGCTTTTTCTGCAGCAACCTTTTTTTGACCCTGCCATAAGGCAAACGGATCACCGCCACCAATGCTTGAAATAAGCGGAATGGTTGCTACCGCTTTCCGAATAAGCCCTAAGTATCCGAGAATTCTGTCTGTAATTTTCATAGAAAATAAAAAGGGCTGGCGATCGCCTCCCAAAAATGAGAGAAAATCGCCAGCCCTATTGTTATTCAATTCAGGCTGTTCCGCTTACGCGGAATCAGTTTTCAATTTTTACCCTTTTATTGTAGCACAGTGACGAGAATCAACTGTGGATAATTTTAACCCATTCTGTCAATCAAATAATTTGCATAAAAGGCCGCTGCGGTAAGAATCACTGTCAACGATAACCATCGTCCACCCCACAATACCCTTTGATCTTTCGTTAGCGGCGGCCTTTTATGCATTTTCTGTTCTTGTTGTTTATCAAAACAAGTTGCCCTTATGTATACACCGAATAGATAAAACGATAGCAAGATTAAGGGAATATTCCACATCATGGAATCTTTCCTTGTTATCGTAAAAAAAATCATAGCCAAGATAAATATACTCGCGAGAATTACCTCGTGGCGCTTATAACCCGTAGCTTCTTTTGTCGGTGAGTCGGAAAAAAGCGTAAAGATCACAAGAAGAAATAATGTAAGTATGTATTCTTTGAAAACGATAAAACCTGCGACTATAGTAATTAAAAAACCGACCCACTCTGCATGCTTAATAACTCCCCTCAATATTCCATGTCCATCAAGAAATGTTATCGGGGTTAGATTTATTAGATTCAATATTGAACCAGCGAAAACGAGATATAAAAACTCTTGGTTTTTGAAAATAAAAAATAGGATCAGGGCTGATAAAGCCCCGAGTGTCCCAGTGAATGGACCCAAATATTTGAAATACGCGTAATCGTTGTCGCTTTCAAATTCTTGCTTAGTGGATACGAGAGCTCCGACAAAAGGAAGAAAGTAAACTCCGCGAGTTGTCATTCCCAATCTTTTCAGAGCAAGCACATGCCCTAACTCGTGAACAAGTAGCAAAAGGCCAAATCCTGCTGAAATAAAAAAACCAAAATCTCCCAAATAATATAGGCCAGCTATGAAGATGCTAAAGGAAAAAATACTCACTAAAACTTTCATATTTTAGTCAACGCGAAACAAAGATAAGAACTTGCTCCAGCGTGTCTTTGGTTTTTTATCGAGTTCGAATAAATCATTATTATCTTTGGTAGCAACTACAAAAAACTCTTTTCTAACCATTTCTTTATCCCAACCACGATCAATAAGCCATTCCGAAAATTCACAAAGAATATCAGTGTGGGGTTCTATCTTGTCTTCCAAAATAGCACGCCAAGGAAAGTGGTTAAAATTGTTTTTACCAGTGAGTTTTTCAAAATGATATTCGAGTAGCTCGTTAAACAATGCCGCTTTGAATCTTTCATTTTCCGTCTGCTTTAGAGAATTTATCTTTTTGCCATGACTGCTCATGACTTCAGATTATCACAGAAGTGGAATGGTTTTGAGTTTCTCTTTTAATTCATTCTCAAATTCAATCCCGAGCTTCTGCATACCGCGATAATTTACTTGCTTTGGCAAGCCTTCCTGAATCACGATTTCGAAACTGCCATAACCCACCTTTTCTGCAATTCTAATTACTTGCTGCCATTCTAAAGCAACTTCACGAACAACCCGAATCTGTTTATTATTTGGCGTTTCGCTCATAGAATTCCTTCTACTTTTGGTACCTTCAGACCCTGCTGGGTCAAACCTAAGATTAGATACACGAGTGAGTCGACCAAATCGTCGTGATCTTCAACTCCAAATCCCAAAAGTTGCGTAATAAGATCTTCGCAACCCTTGCGTGGAAAAAACACTGTCCCATTTTGTATAAAGGTCGCGGCTAATCGAAGACGCGATCGTTTATCGAGCCCGGCCTTCATGGGTTTTGCGGGTATGCCTGCGCGTTGCGCCTCATCAATAGCTGCCTTTTGATAAGCAACGTCCTCGATGAAAAACATCGGGGTTGCATAAGTATTCTGAAGCACGATTTTTTTATTCCGCATGAGCTCAACTGTTTCATGGAAGCTAACGCGTGCGTTAGTCGGATTGGGCAAGACAAATATTTTTGCACCGCCTTCATGATAAATGGTGACGCCCGAAGTCATTGCAGTGAAGTCCGCAGTTTGGTTTTTGCTAATGGCAAGATCCACGCCAACGCCCGCCCCGTTTACCCGAACATTGCCTTCTTCGTCTTTTGGCAGTTCGTCATAGAATTTAATCCATTCTTCTTTTATTTCCTGCCCTTCAGGCGGGACTATTTTGAGGAGATACTCACGCAGCCACGAATTTGCTCCTGCCTTAGCGCGTTGCGTATCAAGCGATGCCTGCGTTGGATACTTTGCACGCCATGCGCAGCGGTTTTCAGAGTCGACAAGCGGATATTCGAGCACTGCAAATCCTTTGTCGTTTTTCATTCGAGAAAGAAGTGCATCGCTGTGCAGCTGGTTGCCGATGAGAATCAAACGGCCGATTCTTTCATTGAGCGCAGGTATGACCTCCGCCCGAAGCCAGCGTTCGGTTTTATCCCGATTATCTTTGGTTCTCACCCATTCAAGGTCCTCCGGATCGTCGACGACAATAAGCTCCGGCCGGTATTGGCGATGACGCAAACCTCGCACTTTCTGCCCTCTAGATCGAGCGAGAATTCTTACGCCATTTGAGAGAAGCATGTTCTCTTTTTGCCAATCTTCATCGCTCTGCATATCACCGTAATCGTTTCTAATAAGTTCGTTGGTTTCGAGCTCGTGCCTAATATTTGCGATATTGACCTTTGCTTGCAACGTCGTATCAGCGATCGGAAGAATAAAATTAAATTTCTTCTCAAGAGCAGCCCATAGAGGCAATGCCAGTGATCCGAACGTGGATTTCGCACTGCCTCTGAATCCAAGTATGAGCAGCATTCTAGTTTCGTCGTCGCCGAGCCGATCGATAAGCTCGCGGTGAAAATCCGCTGGGTTAAGCGTGAAATAGTGATTGAGATAAGTAATACAAAATCCGAAAAGCGTTTTAGCTGCCCGTCGCCGATATTCATAATCAGCGACAAGAACACCTGCTTCAGTTTCGGTCAGTGTTGGCATGTTGTGGGGATTGAAGTTGTCCATGCTCTTCGGCGGGCTTGATAATGCCCCATCGGATCATCGTTTCGATTAGCTGCGCTCTTTGCTCTAAGGTGATTGGCGCCTTCGGCTGATGTTCGATAACTCCAAGCTTCCGATCAAAAACCCCCGAGTCGAATAATTTATCAAATAGGTCGTTGTGCGATTCTCTGATTTCCTTGAGCGCCGCGATTCTTTCCTTGCGCGTTGACTGGTTTGAGAGAGCGATTTGCCATGCGATCTTCGTAGTTTCAGTGAGGACATCTTCGAAAGCGGCGAGTGAAGACGAGAGTATTTGGCGATCGGCGCGCTGGGCTCGTTCGCGCAGGATTTTATCGCGCAGCCGATTGATGTAATCCATATCCAAACGGATGCCGTTCTGCTCAAGCTGGTGCTGCATTTCCCGAAGAGGCATGCCATGCTCGATGGACATCAATTTTCGGATATTCGAGATATAAAATCTCTCTTGCTCTTTAGACTTGCGAGGCATTTTCTGTCGGTCTTTGTAGGGTTTTGGCAAAGAGTTCGTAGCGCTTCCGAATGACGTCGCAGTAAGCAGGATCTAACTCCATGAGGAATGCCGACCTTTCGGACTGCTCGGCGGCCAAAAGCGTGCTTCCGGACCCGCCGAATAGATCGAGAACTGTGCCGTCAGGCTGGCAGGATTTGCGTATAGCGCGTCCTACGAGGCGAACTGGCTTCTGGGTGGGATGTTCGTAATCTTTCGATTTATCTCGCGCCTGAAACCAAACATCGAGGCGCTCTTCAAAGGCCAGACGATCGAGATCCCACACTTCTTGCTCGGTCGTCATGAATTTATTTGTGTAATGTTTTTGACCCTCCTTCCATCCGAAAAGGATCGGTTCATAGACGCGGTGGAAATCTTGCCCCATCGCGAGAATAATGCGTTCCTTGAGCCATATAATCGTTTGGCTGAAATGGAACCCTGCGTCGGCAAATGCTTTGAAAAACTGCTCTTGCGTTTTTGTAGCGTGACAGACGTATATGGGCGCATCGTCAGATGTGTGATCGAATGCATTCTTGAACGCAGCAAGTAGAAACTGATAGAACTCTTCTGGCGATTTGTTGTCATTGAATATCTTTCCGCCATGCATAAATTTTTTTCGGCGGCCGGAGTGGATCGCCTCATATTTGGCATAGGCGTAATTTACGTTATAGGGTGGATCGGTAAATATCAGATTTGCTTTTGATCCGTTCATGAGTTTTGCGACATGCTCAGGATTCGCGGAATCCCCACACATGAGCCGATGTCGGCCGAGTTCGTAGACTTCCCCGAGTTTTGAAACCGGCTCAGAAATTTTTTCGTATTCCTTTTCGGCATCGAAATCATCTTCGGCGGTTTCTTTATTGATTCCGAACTTCTCATGTAATTCTACTTTCTGAAATCCGGCGTCGATAAGCATGTTGATATCCATATTCGCCAATAGGCCCCAGTCCCACTCGCCCAGGTTTTTGTTGAGCCGGACATTTAATTCTTTCTCTTTTACAAGATCAGGAATATCTAGGTAAAGAACAGGAACCTCTTGGAAGCCAAGGGCTTGCGCCGCTTTGAGCCGGAAGTGGCCGCCGATCACGATGTTTTTTCGATTTTCTGCGGAGTTCGCAATGATTGGGTCGACTATGCCAAAACGCGAGATTGACTCCTTGAGATCGCTCAATGCTTTGTCGCTAAAAGTTCGCGGATTGTACTCGGCTGGTTTTAGATCGTCTATTTTTACTTGAACTATTTCCATATCGAGAATTTATTTTTTATTGATTTGGCGCGTTCACGCAGGTCGAACTGGCGGTTGGCGTTTTGCGCTGCGCTCGCTCTCACAACGTTCACCTGCTTCGTAAGCTCTGCCATTTGGCTTCTTTGATCGGCGACTTTGTTTTGCAATTCTTTCTTAGCGTCCCGATCCTCCCGTCTCGTGCTCTTTTCAAGTTCTTCGATTTTAGCGACGTTTGCCATAATTTCTTCCTCAAGCTTTTTGATTCCGCTGTAAACCTCTTCAGCTACTGCGCGCTCGTAATCTCCATTGGCCTCAAGCTCCCATTCGGTTCGCTCTAGCTTGCGGATTAACTGTCTTTTGAAAGCGATCCGTCTTATAAATCTTGGTGTCATTTTTTTAATTGATGTTTATTATTGCCTCGACGCGACCTCGGCCGTCCGGAGCTCGTGCGCCCTCAAACGATCCGTCGAGTTTCTTGTCATTCTTAAAGAGCGCGTCCGCGATGCTTCCAAAAACATTTTCGGCATCGGCGTGCGCTTCGTTCTTCCAGAATATTTTTATATCCATGCGCGCCCGCTCGATCGTGCCAAGCTCAATCGGTTTTCCGCTGCGGGTCATGCACTGTATGGTTCTTTGCTGCAATTCCGGATATTGGACTGCGATCGCATCCAAGAGTGCGAATTGCACATGCTTCTTCCATGCTGCATATCTTTTTGCTTCTGGCGTCCAATATTGCCAAGCCGTTTTTTTAATCTTTGGGATGGCATTGCCCCGCTGATCTTCTTGATTGCCGTTAATGATGAATTTGATTGTCATTTGTTTATTTCATTCGGAATGTTTCCGATAAAGTTTTCCGCATTTCTTCGACTTTTGAATTTCTATAACTAGGTATTTTTGTATTTAGGGTTTCTTTTGTAGCGTCCACTTTTTGGTCGGCCGTTTTTTGGACAGGTTTGCGCCACCTGTCCATTTTTCGGACAGGTTTATCCACAGGGAATAAACTGTTTTTTAACGGGTTAAGGTTTAGCCGGTAAAAGATTTTATTTCCCGCGCGCGATCTGGGAGATTCGAGGAGTTTGCCGGTGGCGTCGTAAGCCTCCACAATGCCGGAGCGCACAAGCTTTTCGACAGCATTAGTGATCGCCGTATGGCCCCGGCCGGTCTTGTACATAAGCTGCCCGCGCGATATCCAATCTTTTTCCTTCCGGCGGCCGGTTTCATAATCTTCAATCCAGCCGAGCGTTTGGCGGACAACGACGAGCAAAACACGAAGTTCAACGTCTTTTAGGCGAGGCATAAGTTCGTCGAGGATCAGATTGGGAACTTGAGTTGTATTTGGGATTATTTTGTCCATGAACCCGAGACACACCGCCATTTGGCGGTGATGACTGCATTAGGTTTTTAATCGGGGCTTCGCTCCCGATCTCTGCTCACGCTCTCGCGATGAGCAGAGTCGAGAGCCAAGGTTCCTATTTCCTAGACCCCCGCAGATTTGCCTCGGCGGGTTTTTTGATTTTTGTTTTTTCCGGCTCGCTGGCAGCCGTGAGATCGGCGCGCTCTTTTTCGATCTCTTTCCTGACGAACTCCTGCATTCGCGCGAATCCCTGTTCGAGCGCATCGGGACTCATCTGTTCGACGGCCGTCCAGCTGCGCGTTCCAAACGCATACTCAACGGCATCGATTTTGAACTTCTTGCTTTGCGCATCTTGCCCTGGCTTCACTTGCACGAGGTAATTCTCGATTTCCTCGAGCATCACCTTCCGGCGCTGCTTCCATTCGTACTTTTCCTCCTCGGTGCGGAAGAGAAGGCCTGCGTCGCGTTCGGCTGCGGTCTCAAGTTCGGTCGGCGATTCAAGCATTAGCTCGATTGCTGGCGCAAATTGCTCATAGGCGGGGTTTTGGAATACTTTGCCGTCGAGCACCGTCGATCGGTCTTTAATGACCACGCCCTGCCGGTAGACCTTCGCAATCGTTCCGCCGTCCATTTCTTGGATGCGCTCCATGAGGACGAGGAGATCCGGCTCGTAGGCAGTTTCGCCTTCGACTTTCATCTTCACGCCGGATTTGTAGATTTCGCGCTTGCCGGTTTCTTTGTTGATCTCGTTCTCGTACTCGTATCCGGCGCGGCCGGTCATGATCACATGGTACGGGTCGCGCACGAAGGGATCGGAGAACTCCGATTTCCATGTCGGCTTGATCACGCCCCAGTCTTGGAATTCCAACCGTGTCCGGCGGACCTTCTCGGCGTAGGCCTTCAGAAAGTCCTCCCACACGTGCGAGATGGAATCGATGATGAGGAGATCCGATGCTCCTTGGCGCATTCTTGTCATCGTCTCTTTAAGGTCGGCAAGCGACCGCGATTCGCGGACGAGCACTTCAATGTCTTCTTTGGCGAATATCGGTTTGAGGAATTTTGCGGCTTTTTCGGTGTCGAAGATCACGATCGGTTTTTTCGACCCTATTCGCTTGTAGAGCCCAATCGCGATCAGGGCTGACGTATATGTCTTGCCCGATCCGGCGAAGCCTTCGAACGCCGCTTTGAAGTAAGGCTTCGTGTTCGCTACGGGGGTAAAGAAGTTATCTTGTATTTGATTCATTTTGATTTGTTATTGACTTCCCAGAAGGGCTTGCTACAGTGGAAGTATCTGAGGTTTCCACAACTCCCTTCGGGGAGTTTTTGTTTTTCGACTTTGTTAACGTAATTTCTCTTGGCGGCTGGAACATTACTTCGATGAGATCGCCTATCTTCCAGCCAAATTTCTTGGTGAGCCATTTTCCTTCGAGGATTATCGCTGGAGTGCCCCACCTTCGATAGGTGACCTGTCTGGTGTTTTTCATTCACTTTCACCCTCCATAGCTGCCGACAGGAAGCGACTTAGGAAGCCATGGACTGCGGTCATATCGCCCTTTGATCCGACATGCCAAAGTGCAATGTTTTCTATCGGTTGCTTTTCTTTGTAGTCGTAGATCGTGATTATGGCGGATCGCCTTTTTGTTCCGAACTTGAACGCCCATTCCACACGCGTCTTCCCGTCGCTTGATCGCCACGGACCCTGATTGGCACGACTATGAGGATCTCCAAGTTTCTTAATGAGCTCCTGATAAGTCAGTCGCAGGTAGCCGGAAAAATGAGAGCCGATCACCTCTGCCGGTTTAGCCCTAGTTAGGCGACTAGTTCTTGGCGTCATGGTTTTTTGTGATTGGTTTATTATTCGACCTTTACAGCAAGCCCGGAGTACAAAAAAGCCCCGGTTTTATCAAACCGAGGCTCTTAGGGGGCAAAACTGTGGGCTTTTGCCGCTTTTAGCTAATCCTCATTTCCCATGGCACTTCTTATATTTAATGCCGCTTCCGCAAGGACACGGATCGTTAACTCCAGGATTAGGTGTCATATACTTAATTTAGTAAGTTCGAACCCTGATTCCAGCTTTATTTTGCAACGCGAAATTGCGGTTCGGGTGCGAACTTGCTCACTTTGCGGAGAGGGTGGGATTCGAACCCACGAGAGGGTTTAACCCCTCTAACTCCTTAGCACGGAGCCGCTTTCGACCACTCAGCCACCTCTCCAGGTGTTACTTCAATAACTCTCTCAACTCTTCTTTTTGACCGGCAGGCAGGATCAGCCACCTCTCCTTTGGTCGCTCGTAAGTCTACCGATTTTGAATTGTTTTCTCAAGCAGGATTACGCTTTCTGCTTCAAGGGTACCGTGTCCCCCGCTATGCCAATCGCCAAAGCGATGAGTGCCAAGTTCTTGATGATATATTGCCCTTCAAGCGTGGGCACGAGGAATGACTGCCAGGTAACCTGCGTCAAGAGAAAAAGGGGCATAATCGTTGTCACCATATGAAACGCGAGAAACGCTATCACGAGCCGGGTGGCTTTGGGTATGAGAAAGAGAATTCCGATAAGGCATTCGAAAAGCGAGAAGAGCAGATAGAACGTACCGAACGGCATGAAATGGATGGTGCGATTAAATAAATCTTCCACGAGTTGCTCTGCGGGACTCAAGCCTAAAATCTTTATAAACCCGAACCAGAAAAAGATAACAAAGAGTGCGAAACGCGCGGCCGGGTGCGCCATCCGCTTGGACCAAGCGATTATTTTTTCATCAACGCGCGTGATAAATTGCATCATATATTTCATTATACAAAAATATTGTTTTTCCCCTGTTTTTCTGATATAATCTGCGGGCACTATGCCCCAGGAATCTCATGAATCTATAGAGCGCCAGCCAGTCGTGGTCGTCATGGGCCACGTGGATCACGGCAAAACTTCCCTTTTGGATTATATCCGTAAGGCGAATGTTGCCGCCCGCGAAGCTGGCGGCATCACCCAAGCGGTAGGCGCATACGAAATCGAACACACCACCTCCGAAAAGAATGTTAAGAAAATCACGTTCATTGATACGCCGGGGCATGAAGCGTTCACGAAGATGCGCTCGCGTGGCGCGCAAACCGCTGACCTCGCGATCCTTGTAGTCGCCGCCGAAGAGGGCGTGAAACCCCAAACGAAAGAAGCTATCCAGATTCTTGAAGAGACGAAGACGCCGTTCGTGGTTGCGATTACGAAAATTGATAAACCCGCGGCGGATATTGACCGGGTAAAAAATGACCTGCTCGCAAACGGCGTATACCTTGAAGGCTACGGCGGCAATACCAGCTTCCAGCCGGTTTCTTCGAAGAGCGGCGAAGGCGTGGAAGAGCTTTTGGACCTCATTACGCTTGCGGCAGATCTCGAAGAGTTTCGCTACGAGCCTACCGCCTCTGCGGAAGGCTTTGTACTTGAGGCGCGCACGAATAAAAATCGGGGCACCGAAGCCACGGTGATTGTACGCAATGGAACGCTTCGCCGGGGCGATGATTTTAGAACGCCTTCGGCGCGCGGCAAAGTAAAAATTTTAGAAAACTTTTTAGGAAAACCTACCGATGCGATTCCCGCCGGAGCCCCCGCGCTCGTCGTAGGTTTGGAATCCCTGCCGCAAGTCGGTGAGACCTTTGTAACCGGCGAGAAAGCTGTGGCGCTTTCTGAAACGCTCGCGAATACTGCGGCGACCGCGCAAACTTCGGAAGCAAAGGAAAATGCTCTGAATATCGTCTTGAAATCAAGCGACGGCGGCTCATTGGAAGCACTTTCGCAGATCCTGCACGCCATGAGCGCCAATCAACCGCTCAAGATCCTTTCTGAGAACGTAGGCGAGGTGAGCGAGGGTGATGTGAAGCTCGCCGTGTCCGGTAAAGCAGTCATCATCGCTTTCAAGAGCAAGACGGATCGTGCCGCAGCGAACATGGCGCAAGCACAAAGCGTGGAGATTATTTCCTCGGACATTATTTACGATCTTATTATCGCGATTGAAAACCACTTGAAGAACATGCAGGCTGCCGGACCCACCGGCGAACTGGAAGTGCTTGCGGTATTCAATTCCACGAAACTCGACAAGCAAGTCGTGGGCGGCAAAGTTGCGGCTGGGAATTTCAAGAAAACGGTTTTCCAGATCAAACGCGGCGAGGCGATGGTGGGGCAAGGACGGGTAACGAACCTTCAGGAGCAGAAGAAAGACACGAACTCGGTTCCAGAAGGCCACGAGTGCGGACTCCTCGTGTCCGCCGGAATCATGATTGAAAAAGGCGACCGATTGCTCATCTTTGATGAGCCGCGAGCATGAACCACCGACCGGAACGCGTTTCTAAACTGATCCGTGAAGAGCTCTCGAAAATTATGGCTCGGGAACTGGAGTTTCCGAATGCGCTCGTGACGCTCACGGAAGTGGAAGTGAACAAGAAAATGGAAATTGCGAAGATTGGCGTCTCCGTCATCCCCTCTTCAAAGACGGATGAGGCACTCGCGATCCTTGAACATGCGGCGGGCGATCTGCAGTTTCGGTTGAATCGGACACTCAACATCAAACCGATGCCGCGCATTCACTTTGCGCCGGACTATGGGCCGGAGAATGCCGCGCGGATTGAGAAAAAACTGCTGGACGAAGACTCTGAAAGACAGTAAAATTCCGCGTATCGGCCACGTGGCGAATCAGGAACGCGACGGTCTGCAAAACCGTCATGAGCGGGGGCAGCACCCGCCGTGGCCTCACTTAGTTGGTTGAAACTGCAAGTTAGAACCTGTACCCTAGAATCTGTTAGATGCCCGGGTGGCGGAATGGTATACGCTGACGACTTAAAATCGTCTGTCGAAAGACATGAGGGTTCGACTCCCTCCCTGGGCACCGCGTAAAAATTCTTCGAGCTCGCGCGGCGCTGCCCGAAAGCGGAAGGCGAAAATGCTTGTACCAAAAAACCGGCTCACGCCGGTTTTTTGTTTTTGCTTTTTGTTTTTTACTGATACCAACCTGTGCCGCCAGAGGTCTGATATTGATAGCTGTAGGAAGAAGTATTCGGAAGCGTGTACGAATAGGTTTGGCTGGTGCCAGGGTACACGGTCGTATTTTGAGAATAGGTCGCATCGCTATACGTGTACGGCATGGAGTAGGTGTACGGGCCGGACGGGCTCGTGTACCAGACTGCCGCCGGGTTTGCGTAATTTACCGCCGCGCTCGTGTAGATCGGTGCCGCTGCAGCACAGCCGCAGGTGTTCACCGCAGCGGTAGTGTATGCCGCCGGATACGCCGGGTACTGATATTGCGCATACTGGTAACGCGGCGCAGCTGCTACTGCCACTACCGGAATGTTGGTAGCGATCGGCAAGACTGCGGTCGCGGGCAGTGCTACGATCGGAGCCGTCTGCACAGTTTGAATCGGTGCGATGGCGGCAGTCGTACCCGTGCACGGCGAAACGTAGGTATTCGCTACCTGATAGGCGGCCGGGCAAGGGGCAGCGGTCGTTCCCGTAAGGGAGGCCTGGTAGGGCGAACCCGTATAGGCAACCGGACCGGAGCGGCGAGCAATACCAACCGCGACGCCGACGAGGATGAGTAAAACGACGATTCCGATAATGATAGATGCGTATTTCATGGCTTTAGAGTATCAGGAAATCCTTAAGGATTTGTGAGGTTTTTCCTATATTCGACATTAAGATGACCCTTATTTTTGAGAGCCTTACCATAGCCCCTCTAAATAATTATGTCAATAGGGCACCGTGACCGGGGTTGGCTGGGTCTCGGGTGAGGTGTAATAACGAGGAGCGGTGCTTGTCGACGCGGCTTTGGGCTTAGTAGAGACATCGATTTTACCCAAACGGCGCGGCACCGTGAGAATCACGGCTACTAAGACAAAGAGAAACAGCAAAAAGATAATTCCCGCGAGCAAATGTCCGTAGCGCATATCTTAAGCTTACCACTTAGTACTAAATCAATTACAATACCGCCATGGCAATTACGGTACGGGATTTTAACCCACCCGCCTGCGAAGAATGCGGGATGGGAGCGGTCCACCACGGCTTGGAAAAGTTTTCGGTACGCATGAATGCATTTTCACGCGTCTTGCTTCAACCCCTCGATGCGCTTGGTAGCTCGCTTACTCCCCTCACCGATCGCGTCATTAACTGGATCGCGCCACCTCTCGCAGATCTTCTTTTTGCCTTAGGATTGGCGACACAAAGAACTGATCTCACGCACCATCACTCCGAAACCGCTCAGGCTCTTTTTATCGAAGCCAAGCAGCGCCGCATTGAAATGTACGAGGTGTGCATGTTAGGGCTCTCCCGCAATCACTTCATTGCCCGTTATAAGGATAAGGCTTGGGCATTTCAAGGGCTTCCCCGACCCGCGCAACGGCAGCACTCTATTCTTTGGCTTGATGATAAATCGGAAATGAAAAAACGTTTCCGAAAAGCTGGTTTCCCGGTGGCTCCCGGCGGTTTAGCGAAAAATGAACGCGAGGCGCTCGAGCTTTTTCGCAAACTTCAAAAACCGCTTATCGCGAAACCCCAAGAGGGTTCGGGAGGACGCCACACTACCGTGCATATTGAAACCGAAGCGGATCTTCTCGCGGGATTTCGAAATGCCCAATGCGTCGCGCCGCGAGTCATTGTTGAAGAAGAACTCTATGGGCCGGTATTTCGCATAACGCTTATCGGCGGTCGGATTACCGCGGTCTTACGGCGGGATCCGCCGCATGTAACAGGCAATGGCAGTGCGACAATTCGCGAGCTTGTGGACGAAGAAAATAAAAACCCACTGCGCGAAGGGCCGGTCTTCGCTTACATCATGATTGACTCCCTGCCGGCCACGAAGGAACTTGCGCGGCAAAAACTTACTCCAGAAACGGTTTTACCGAAGGGCGCCAAAGCATTTTTCCATTTTAAAGTGAACTGGGGCGTAGGCGGCATTTCCTACGATGAAACGGAAAAGATTCACCCCGACAATAGGAAACTCTTTGAGGATATCGCGAGCTACCTCGGCGATGATATCGTGGGCATTGATTTTATCATCGCCGATATCGCGAGATCGTGGAAAGAAACGCCGCGCTCGGGAGTCATCGAATTGAATAGTCAGCCGCTTATCGGCAATCACCACTTCCCCTACTTCGGGCCGGTGCGCAATGTCGCGGGCGCGATCTGGGATATGATTTTTCCGGAATCAAAAAAGAGCCGCTAGGCTCTTTTTTGTTAATGACCACCGCGTACGCTGTGACCGCCAGATGTCTTTCTCATGACTTCAGTATAACACGCCTTACACGCGGAGCTTGTGCATAGCGCTTTTGGCACGGACGAGGATATCTTTGTCCGTCTTCATTTTGAGAAGTCGCGCGGCACGCGCGAGTGGTACGAAGAGCGCCTCTTCGACTTCTTGATCGTGCTTCGTAGGACTGCCGGAGACATACTCCATAAGGTAATACTGCACGGTTTTTGAGATATGCTCCCCGCGGAACGAGAAAAAGAAGTGAATTGTTCCCAAATCCTCGCGGATTTTGGCTTTCACGCCGCCTTCCTCATGCACTTCCCTCAGCGCGGCGCGTTTGAGCGATTCTTTGCGGCTCGCGGGGTGACCCTTCGGAAAAGCGTATCGTTTTTTACCCACGCCATTACGGCGAGAGGTGACTTTGATAAGCAAGATTTCGATAATTTTATTTTTGCGGCGGAATACTACTCCCCCGGCGGAGAGTTCTTGTTTCCATTTCTTGCGCGTTGGCGCGGATTTTTCAATGATTGGCATGGGCTAGATATTGTACCATGACATTCCGTCATTTCGAGCAGAGCGAGCACTATGACGAGATTTCGGAGTCTCGAAATGACGCTCTGAGAACGATTTTCAGTAGTATATACTATATTATATACTATAGTATATAATATTTATAACGAGCTCAAGAATCGTTCCGTGATGCAGCGAACTTCTGCAGCATCTTTGGCTTCCATGAGCTCCATGCGCAGCTCTTTCGCGCCATCAAAACCAATCACATAAGCTTTGTAATGCTTTTTCATGACATCAAAATTCTTAAGCCGATTGTCATCCCGCGGTACGCCTCCGCGGGATCTCGTTGCATTTCGATGAGATCGCGCGGAAGCATACCGCGCGATGACGGCTGTTTCATTGGCAATGTCGCAATCAATATACAACTTCTCAAATAGCTCTGTGTGTTCAATCATAACCTTCAGTTTCTCTTCAATGGTTGGCGTGTGGCCGCTAAAAAACCAGGGATTACCAAAGATACCACGCCCGATCATCGCGCCATCCATACCGGACTCATGCACCTTTTCCTGCGCTTCCTCGAGTGTGCCTATATCGCCGTTTCCGAAGAGCAGCACCTCGGGCGCATAGGTATTTCTCAGATCCACAATCTCCGACGCGAGTTCCCAATGCGCGGGAACTTTCGACATTTCTTTACGCGTGCGCAAATGCACAGTGAGTACTGCCGGCTCCGCTTCCAAAAGATGCGGCAGCCACTCGTTATATTCCATTTTGTTATACCCTAAGCGGGTTTTTACAGAGACAGGGATATTTCCCGCGCCGCGCGTCGCGGCGCGGATGAGCTCCACGGCTAATTTGGGATTCTTGATGAGCGCAGCTCCGCCGCCGGATTTCTCTACTCCTTTATCAGGGCAGCCCATATTAATATCGATACCGTCGAAGCCCATGCGGGCAAGCTCGTGGGCAATCCGCTCAAACTGCTCGGGCTTGTCACCAAAAATCTGGGCGACAATCGGCCGTTCGGAATCGCTATACCACAGATCCGGCAGGAGTCGTTCCCTGCCTTCGGAGCACAGCCCTTCGACCGAAACAAATTCCGTCCACATCGCTTGCGGCTTTCCGTACGTTGCGATGATGCGTCGAAATGCCTCATCGGTTACATTCGCCATCGGCGCGAGCACCGTAATCGGTCGCTTCAATGTTTGCCAAAAGTTTTTCATAAAGAGTGAGGCCGCCTATGAGGCGGCCTTCAGTTGGGCATGCCCTTTCGGGCAATAGGGCTCACCGGAGCCCGCGACTTTCGGAGGCAAGAGGATCGTTTTGCAAACCATACACCGGAATCTCTCGTCGTAGCCGCAGTCGTGACAGAAACTACCGCCATCTCCCTTAGTCAGCTTACAACGATTGCAATGTGGACACATCGCATTTCCCTCCTTCGCTTTTAATCTAATCCCCGCGCCTCTTAGCGTCAAGAGACACTATATTTTAAGAAGCGTGCCAACAATCACACCAAGTGCGATTGCCATGCCGCCGAGTACGGTCATGCGGATCGCGGTTTTAAGCGGAGACCGGCGCGAAATCCGGCCGCTAAAGATGCCGAGCGCAAAGAGTGCGATGACGGATAAGAGAATGGAGAACCAGAATGCTTTCTCGAGACTCCAGAGCGCGTAAGGGAAAAGCGGAATAAAGCCCGCCACAAAATACGAAATAAACATGATTACACCGGCTTTGATCGTGCTCCAGATATTCGCGAGATGCGCCTCGTATTCTTCCGCGGAAGTCTCCGAGAGAAAACTGCCCACCCCCATTGAAAATGCTTCGACGAAGATAAGTACGATACCGGTTATGAGGATCGTGCCTGATTCAACTTTAGCCGCTGCAATGCCTGCCACGAGTCCCACGGTAGAAACGAGGCTATCCTCCACGCCAAACACAAAATTCCTCACGTATTCCGCGCCGATGCGGCTCCGTTCCTGGATCATAGCTTCATACTACCATGCCACAGATGATAACCTTGACTTTTGCTCTATTTATTACTATAATATGCGACTAGTTAGAGACTCTTGAAAATCAAAAAATGAAAGAAAGGAGATACGGTGTTTAACGAAGCGTCTCTCGCTCACTATGCTGAGTTTCGATACCGTCCGGCGAAAGGACTCTGGGTCATCACGGCTTACTACAATCCGTGCGGCTATGAACGGCGCTACTACAACTATCGCGTGTTCGTGGACACCCTATGCCAATCTGGCATCCCTCTTCTCACGGTAGAATGCGCTTTCGGCAATCAAGCATTCACTCTTCCCAAGGATCCGAACGTGGTTCAGATCCGCAGCTCATCGGTTATCTGGCAGAAAGAGCGTTTGCTGAATCTCGCTATCTCGTGGCTCCCGGCATCATGCCGGTACGTGGCATGGGTAGACTGTGATGTGCTATTTCTGAACCCGCACTGGGCGAATGATACGGTGGAACTTTTAAACCACGTTCCTCTAGTGCAACTCTTCGAAACCTGTAATCGCTTACCGGAAGAAAATCTCGCGAAGCAAAATTGTGGAAGCGTGTGCAACTCTTTCGGAAGCATCACGCCCCGCAATCCTGCGCTTCTCAAAACTGGCCATTTTGAAAAACATGGCCACACCGGCTACGGCTGGGCGGCACGGCGAGAACTTCTCGATCGGCATGGACTCTATGAGTACGCGATCATCGGTTCCGGTGATCACTACATTGCTCATGCCGCATTCGGAGATGGCGATGGCTCGTGCCTCGATCTCATGACCGACCGAGATCGAAAACAAATCCGGCACTTCCAAGATTGGGCTATCCCTTTCTCGGAAAGTGTGGAGGGAAGAGTCGGCGCGACACCTGGCGGCGTGCTGCATTTGTGGCACGGCAACCTCGAGAAGCGCCGCTATCTTTTGAGAAATCGCGAACTCACGGAATTGGAATTCGATCCCTTCACGGATATCACCGCGCTCCCTGGAAAACCTCTGGAATGGAGCTCAACGCTCCGTAAGCCAAAGTTAATCAGCATGCTTCAAGAGTATTTCGCGAGCCGAGAGGAAGATGGTTCCTTGGCTGCATAAGAGGAGGAAGTAATGGCATCGAAACAAGAATTTCTGAAGGAGCTTAAGGATCAGGATACGATCCTCGGCTCGTGGCTCAGCGAAGCAAGCGAAGAAATCGCCGCCGATGCAAGCCAAGTCGCAAATCTTAAGGAAGAACGGCGCGAAGCGATCGATGCAATCGTGAACCGGCTTTTGCCGGATCTCACGGATCAAACGATCCTCAGCCTCAAGAGCTTTCTACCGGATTTTCTAACCCCGGCGGAAGTCACAGCGGCAATCGAGAAAGAGAAAGAGGACATCCAAAAGCGCCTCGAGACTCTTCTCGCTTGGTTCAAACGAGATACCGCGCGCGTACGAACGCTCCAGATTGAAGCGGCTTTCCGCAAGGAAAAGGAATCGTATGACATCGTAAAGGATGGCCTAAAGCCCTTCGAATACCTCTTGACGTTTACCTATCTCGTGGAAAGTGGCTACGGCACCCCACAGTACACCGGGAAATGGTGGCAACCCCGCTACTACCGGGACTGGAAGAACGCCGATCTCTGCGCCGAATCTCTCGACAAGAAGGATTGGGCCGAAGCTCTCGCTACCTACAACGATCTTCGCTCCTCTCTCGAAACATCCGAGAGGTCGATTCGCAAGATGGAAGAGGAAGTGCAATTCATCGCTCAGAATGAGCGGCGGGCTGCCGCCCTCGGAGAAGAACTTGCGGAAGTGAACGGTACGGTTCTCGAAAAAATCAGAGTTCAGCTCAAAGCTCACCTTGATTCTCTGAGTCCCGCGCCGGAATGGATGGCTCGCGTGACATCGATCGATAAAAAGATCGAGGAATTTCAAAACCACACGAACACGGTCCTCCAGCCGCGGCGTGAGAGCGTCATGAAACAGCAGACTGAACTCCGCAAAATCATCGCTACCGCGAGTCAGAGCAGAGCCCGGGAGATTCCCGACGCTTATCTCGCAACCGCGCGCGAAAAGAATGCGACGATGCGAGACCGAAGCATTCCGGCGCAATCAACGCACTGGCGTGAGGAGCCGAGTGCACTTGAAACGCTCATGTGGTACGACCTGCTTACTAACCACTTCGGGAGCGCGACGCATTCCATGCCGAGCTATGACGCACCGTTCGCGTCGACTCACTCGCACGAACGGGTGCCTGATCTCGAAACAACCTACGGCAGAGTTTCCTGAAACTGAAAGGAGTCCTCATGAGCAAGATAAAATTCCGAACGTTCCGCATCATCGTCACCCTCGTCGTACTCGCCGGAGCAAGTGGGTTCGGTTGGCTCTTCTGCGGGCGTCGAAGCCCTGCTCCAGTCGCTGCAGCAGCAACGCCCGCAGTGGTTGTCGTCAAAGCACCGGCTGCGGTTACTCCACCTCCAGCAATTGTCACGTCCACGTCCGCGGCCACAATGAACGCGGCGCTGCGCAACAAGCTCGGAGCGTGGCTGCGCGATCATCCTGACCGGCAAGGCAAGATGAAACTCCTCGACATCCTTCCCGGTGAATCGTTCAAAGCGAGCGCGATCCGATTCAAGGAAGGCGACGCCGAAAAGTGGTCCAACAATGCGAGCCAATGGTCTCAGATTCGCATTGACTTGAACTGCGACGGTACCGATGACGAGAAGTGGCTCTTGAAGAACGGTGCGCTCTACAAACGAGAAGTCATCGACTCGAGCGGTAGAGTCAGCGAGACCCAATATCTGAATTAGTCATAACCCCCATCAGCTTTAAGGCTGATGGGGGTTTGAATTTAACGAGGTACTTGCGTACAATTGAAAAGCTTTGGAAGGGTCGCATAGTGGTCTAGTGCACACGCTTGGAAAGCGTGCATACCGAAAGGTATCGAGGGTTCGAATCCCTCCCCTTCCGCCAGTAGTTTTAGGGCTTAGACAAAGGAGTTCTAAGATATACTTGAGAAAACTTTGAACTTTTATGGAAAATGAGCAAAATTCAGAGTCATTAAAGATTGCAAAGCAATACCTCGGCAAAGAAGTTGAGGTTGTTATGGATCGTCCTTTGGGCTCAAAACATCCTAAGCATGGTTTCTTGTATGAGGCGAACTATGGTTTTATCCAAGGCGTAAAAGCCCCCGATGGCGAAGATTTAGATGCTTACTACCTTGGAGTACAGGAACCTTTGGAAAAAGCAAAAGGTGTCTGCATCGCTATAGCACATCGCAAAGACAATGACGATGACAAGTTGATAGTTGTTCCAGCAGGAACGGAAATGTCTGATGAAGAAATAATGTCAGCAATTCATTTTCAGGAACAGTGGTTCAAGACAATAGTAGTTAG
>CAZEJX010000007.1:0-21246 GCA_964512715.1 uncultured Candidatus Saccharibacteria bacterium | reverse complement strand
TCTATGAAACCTACACTCATTCACAAATCGCGGGAATTCCTGGTTATCCATAAACCCTCGGGCATGTTAGTGCATCGGTTAGGGAATACTGCTCTACGCGAAGAGCCGGAAACTATTGCCGATTGGCTAGCTAAACAGTATCCGGAAACCAAGAAGGTGGGGGATGATCCTGCTTTGCGGCCCGGCATTGTGCATCGTCTCGATAAAGATACTTCCGGCATTCTTCTCGTCGCCCGCACTCAGGAATTTTTTGAGTACGCAAAAGATTTGTTCCAAACAAGAGCAATCAAGAAAACGTACCTCGCTCTTGCGCGGGGGCATGTGGAGCGTGAACGCAATATTATTGACCGGCCGCTTGGCATCAAAGCTCACACTACCTCACGCAGCGTGCATTCGAAAAAAATGGCGAAGGATGCGGTTACCGAATATCACGTACTCGAGCGCGCGATCCGCGCAAACGATAGCGAGGAGAATCCAGGTTTTAAAAGCACCTTGCTCCAGGTTTTGCCGCATACTGGGCGCACGCATCAGATCAGAGTTCACTTAACCGCAATCGGTCATCCTGTTCTTGGTGATCCGCTCTATGGTCCGAAACAAAAACTCATTTGGATTCCGCGGCTTATGCTCCATGCATACAAGCTTGCGTTTACGTTGCCGAGTGGCGAGGCGGTTTCGTTTGAGAAGTTTCCGGATGCAGATTTTCTTTCCGGCATGCGTGAAGCGGGATGTGAATATAGTATAATAAAAAAATAGCAATGAAATCCGCAAAACCATCGCTCAAAGGATTCACACTTGTTGAGCTCCTTGTCGTTATCGGCATTGTGGCTATTTTAGCAGTGGTGGTTCTTTTGACGCTCAATCCGAATGAACTTCTCCGGCAATCACGCGATTCCAACCGTATCTCGGATATGAGCACGCTTCGCACCGCGATCGCGCATTATGTGGTAGACGTCGGTATCTCGGTAGGTACGGTGGGTAACTGTTATCTTTCCGCATCGAGTACTGCAATTGTGGGAAGTGGTGCTGGCGCATGCGGTTTTAGCGGGAGCTATACCGCAGTATCTTCAACGAGCAGAAAGGTCGACAGCAGCGGATGGATTCCGATTAACTTCAACGCAATCACGTCCGGTGCTCCGTTTGGGCAATTGCCCATCGATCCTACAAACTCTGGTCTTTTTGTGTATCGCTACGTACCAACTTCAAACTTGGCATTCAAATTAGGTGCCGCGATGGAGAGCACTCGGTACACCTCAACCACCAGTGCTGCCGCTAACGATGGCGGTACATCCTCAACGCTCTACGAAGTTGGCACAGCTCTATCGCTTTAGTTATCCACATACCTTTGGTCAAGTGCAAGGTATAATTAAAAATAATATTGAGGTCGAATAATTCTCAAATAAAAAATAATTTATGAACGTAGGTTTTAAAAATAAAGGTTTCACGCTCATCGAGCTCTTGGTCGTTATCGGCATCGTCGCCATTTTGGCGGTCGTGGTCATCTTGACCTTGAATCCGGCCGAACTCTTGAAGCAGGCTCGCGACTCAAACCGTATCTCTGACATGAATACGTTAAAGAGCGCTCTCTCGGTCTACCTTGCGGACGTATCGACGCCGAGCTTGGGTAGCACTTCGAACTGCTACATGTCTGCTACGTCTACGAACCCCGGCAACTGTGGTTGGAATGGTGCACGCACTGCGACTTCCTCCACTTCTACTGCGGTAGATAGCACTGGCTGGGTACCGGTGAACTTCACCTTGATTACTTCCGGTTCGCCGTTCGGTTCCTTGCCGAAAGATCCGACAAACGTCTCTCCGTACGTGTACCGCTACGCACCGTCTTCCTCGAATACGTTCGCACTCATGGCTCCGCTCGAAAGCTCCAAGTACACTTCTACGACGAGCGCAGCGGCAAATGATGGCGGTGTATCTTCGACTGCGTATGAAGCGGGTACCGCGCTCAATAACTAAAAGCGAATGGCTGATGTTGGTATAAGAGGAGTATTACTTCTTCTCGCCTTAGGAATGCAATTATTGCATTCCTTTTGGTTTAAACGAGAGAAGGGAAGCAAGGAGCAGGTGGAGATGTTTATGGGGTTTTTTGCTTTTGCTGCTGTGTTTCTTCTTCTCGCGTCTTTTCGTGAGGCTTATGCCCAGTATCAGGCGTGGAGATTAGATCCACTCGCAAAATTCTACTTGCCTCCGTATCAATCCTGGGCGTACTTTGCCTTGTATGTGGGGAGCCGGTTTATTTTTCCCGCGGTGATCGCGATCGCCGCGGGCTTCGCCGGAATCGGGGTAGCCAAAGTCATGAACCGGCGTTATGGCGAGCGTTTCTTCGAGCGCGAAGAGCCGTATCTTTTCGGGCTAGGGCTGGTAGCTTTGGGTTACCCGGGTTTTCTTTTTTACCTGATATTTCTTGGTATTTCCACGGTGTTCTGGACGCTCATGTTCCGCGCGCGCGGATACGAGCGAGCGCCATTTTATTTTTTATGGTTGTCTGTTGCTTTGGTTGCTATACTTATAGTGTATCGACTTATTCCGCCAGATGCGCTTTTGAAATTTAATCTCTGACGAAATTGAAAACTTTTCACCATGCCTCTCCCTATCCCTCCTCAGCAACTTAAAGACCGTCTGGTACGGGAGGGTCTCATTGATCCGGCTCGTTTTGACGCCATTCTTGCTGCTGCTTCGCACAAAGGACAGAACCTTTTGGATGTCTTGGTCTCCGAAAAAATTGCTGATTATAAATATTTAAATTCGCTCTTTGCGAATGCCTTGGGTTTGGAAATCGCGGATCTCGGTAAGCGTGGCATTAAAGAGCAGGCCTTAAAGCTTCTGCCAGAAGCGTTAGCGAGGGAACGGCAAGTGATTGTCTTTGGCGAGGAGCCGGATGGCGCACTTTCTCTCGCCATGGCGGATCCGTCGGACTTGGCTACCATTGAATACTTTGAGCAGTTTTTAAAGCGTAAACTCCGACCCTACCTTGCTACCCGTGATGACCTTACCCGCGGCTTCGCTATTTACGGCCCCGCTTTCACGGAAGATTTTAAGAAAAAGATTGAAGAAAACATCCAAGCATCACTTCGGAGCCAAGGCAAAACCGGTGCTGAAGCGGCGACCGAGCTTCCGATCGTGGGACTTGTCGATAATATTCTTTCCTACGCATCTGCTTCGCGCGCGTCTGACGTGCACATCGAGGCGCTCGAAGAAGATACACTCATTCGCTACCGGATTGACGGCATTCTTTACGAAATTTTGCGCATTCCGAAGAGTGTGCACCCTGCCATTGTGGCGCGTATCAAGCTTCTCTCGGGTTTGAAGATAGACGAACACTATGAGCCGCAAGACGGACGATTTCGCGCGGAGATTGGTTCCAGCCCCCTGGATATCCGCGTCGCCGTGATGCCGACCGCAAATGGCGAAAAAATCGTCATGCGCTTGCTCGAGGCGACCCAGAAACCGCTTTCGCTCGAAGAGCTTGGCATGATGCCGGAGGTAGCGGCGATTGTCGCGCGCAATCTCAAGAAATCGTATGGCATGATTCTTTCCTGTGGTCCCACTGGTTCTGGTAAAAGCACCACGCTCTATGCATTTATTAATATTTTGAACACGCCGAACGTGAATATCACGACCATTGAAGACCCAATTGAATACAATATGCGCTACGTGAATCAGTCCCAGATCAATACGCAGGCGGGTATTACCTTCGCGTCAGGGCTCAAAGCGCTACTCCGCCAAGATCCGAACATCATCATGGTTGGTGAAATCCGTGACAGCGAGACTGCAAATATCTCAACCCAGGCCGCGCTCACCGGTCACCTTCTCATCTCATCACTCCACACGAATGATGCACCGACTGCTATTCCGCGCCTGGTGGATTTGGGAGTGCCGCCATTTCTTTTGGCCTCCACGCTCGATCTCGTTATTGCCCAGCGTCTCGTGAGGAAAATTTGCTCGGCATGTATTGTTTCCTATGATGCTCCGCCCGATCTTGAAGCTACGATTGTGTCGCAGGTGAAGGAAATTGGTATTGAAGTGAAGGATTTTCATGTGCCGAAGACGCTCTATCATGGCAAGGGTTGCAAAGTGTGCGGCGGTTCGGGGTATCGCGGCCGTTTCGGCATTTTCGAACTTTTGGAAGTGAATGATGATATTAAGCGTTCGCTCTCATCCGGCAAAGTTGATTTGCAGGATTTGCGCGGAGCAATGCGCGCGGCCGGGTGTGGCACGATGTTTGAAGATGGTTTGCGCAAAGTAGAACTTGGTCAAACCACGATTGAAGAAGTGATGCGAGTGGTCAGAGAATAGGGTGCAGGGTGAAGGTGGCGGGTTGCAGATTAAAAACAAACAGGAATGGTATTCTTTATATAAGCCTTCAACTTTTCATTGCATGCTCTACCACTATATCGCGGCGGATCCTTCCGGCAAACTCCAAGAAGCTGATTTCGACGCGGAATCCCTCGAGGGTGTTTTGCAATACCTTGGCAGCCGGGAGCTGCGCCCGATTGATGTAAAGCCGCTTATCGAGAAGAAAGGCTTCGTTGTTTTTAACGGCGGCACGATTACGCTCACCGACCAGGTCTTTCTCGTAAAATACCTTGCACTCATGCTCCGGGTAGGCACCGACCTCCTGCAGGCGATCAATATTTTAATTGCTGATTTTGAAAAACCCAGCATGAAGAGTTTTCTCCTCGAAGTGCGCGAAAATCTATCGCATGGCCATCCGTTCTACGAGGCTTTCGAGAAGCACCCGCAGACATTTTCGCTCGTTATGGTGAGCCTCATTAGAGCAGCGGAAAAATCCGGTACGCTCCAGGAGACGTTTGAATCACTTTCAATTGATTTAGAAAAAGAAGCGGAACTCCGAAGCAAGATTAAATCCGCTTTTATCTATCCCATCATCATTCTTACCGCGGCTCTTGGCATCTTCGTATTTCTTACTACCTTTGCTTTGCCGAAGATTGCCAATGTCTTTAATCAGGGAGGGTTTAACCCACCATTCTTTTCGAGAATTGTATTCGCTGTCGGTCTTTTCGTGGGTGCCCATGTGACTGCGGTTTTATCCACTCTCTTTGGGAGTATTATCCTCTTTGCCTATTTCTTTTTCTGGAACCGAATAGGCAGAGCAGTTGGCAGTCGTATCCTCTCCAAAGCTCCGCTTTTAAAGCAGCTCTATCAGGAAATCGCTATTCAGCGCTTCGCGGCAACGTTTTCATCGCTTTTGAGAGCAGGTCTCCCCATCGTGGATGCCTTGAAAATTACCGCTGATGTTGTTTCTCTTCCGGAATTCAAGGTAGCTCTAAATCGCGTCGCGGATGAAGGCTTGGCCAAAGGCCTTACGATTGGCGATGCCTTCCGCCGCGAGACTGTCTTCCCAAAAGTAGTTACCAATCTTGTTGCTATCTCGGAGCGTGCGGGCCACTTGGAAGAAGTCTTGAAAACACTTGCCGATTTTTACGCGGTCAATATTGATACGAGTATTAAGACGCTCATCTCATTTTTGGAACCCGCTCTCTTGCTTTTTATGGGACTTCTGGTGGGTACGATAGCGCTTTCGATCATCGTGCCGATCTATCAGCTTACCTCGCAAATATAGCGCCAAACGATATGCGAGACGCCATACGAAATGGAAAGCGGGGATTTACCTTGGTGGAACTCCTGGTAGTGATTGGTCTTATCGCCGCGGTAGCAATCACCGCGCTTGTGGTCTTGGGTAACCGCAGAAGCGCGAGTGAAGTGAATGCCGCCGGTGAGCGAATTGCGGCCCTCTTGAGGGAAGCTCAGAGCCGGGCGGTAGGGCAAGCATCTTCCTCTGCCTGGGGAGTTCATTTTGATAATACTGATCCGAATACTCCTTTTTACGCCCTCTTCGCCGGTATGTATTCTACTTCCTCGCGCCAGAGTGTATATCTTCTGCCAACCTCAGCAAAATTTTCAACCTCCACGCTTGCCGAGGGCAGTATTGCTGAAGTCACGTTCGCGCAAATCACTGGCGGTGCGAGGGTTTCGAGTACGATCATGTTCGAATCGCGTGCAGATCGAAACGTCTCCAGCACGATTACGATAACCTCCGCGGGCTCCATATCCCGTTAATCAGGAAAGCGTGCGTTATAATAGAGTAATGAATGCGCGTTCAGGCCAATCGTTGGTTGAGCTCCTCGTAGCCATCGGCGTTGGAGCGATTCTTGTTATTGGCGCGGTTGCGGCAATTGCTCCTTCGATCCAAACGCACGGCTCCGCTTTGAAGATCCAAATGGCTTCGGCGCTGGGCAAAGAGCTTCTCGATAACACTCGCGCCTTCGGGGAAGGGAGCTGGCACAACCTGGAATACCTTTCCACTACCTCCGTGCATGCCTATTATCTCATCGCAACCACATCGCCGTTTCAAATAGCGACAGGGACCCAGAATGTTACACTCGCGACATCTACCTTTACCCGCTATTTCTACCTGGATGATGTCTATCGGAACAGCTCCGGTAAAATTGACTCCGCGGGCACCTATTACGATCCTTCCACTAAGAAAATTACCGTTGTATATGGCTGGGGGAATGGTACCAGTTCGCTCACGAGTTACTTTGCTCGCACCGGTGACAATGTATGGAGCCAGACCGACTGGTCCGGCGGGCCGAACCAGGATGGTCCCATTACCGCGACCGGTACCAATGCCCAGTTTGCAAGCTCTACCGGCATTGATTACACCACCTCGACCGGTGCGATTGTGATTAGCGGATTCTAAATTGAGATGTATACCCCTCTAAAAAATAGTCGCGTGGTGCTCGGAATTGTTGTCAGTGTGTTTTTGTTTCTCCTCATGGCTTTTCATTTCTCGCTTACGGTTCATGCTTCCACGAATATCAGTGCTACTCCTGCCGAGCACTATGCCTGGAACGATATTATTGGTTGGATGGATTTCTATAACACCAATACCATCACCGTTTCCTCCCAGCAGCTTACCGGCTACGCGAGCTCTTCGGCTGGGGATATATCGCTTGATTGCGCGACCACGAGACGCGGCAATATCTGCGGCACCTCGAATTACAAAGTCTACAATGATGGTTCCGGCAATCTCTCCGGCTGGGGCTGGAACGATCAATATGGCTGGATCAGCTTTTGCGGCGGGCAAAGCTCCGCGAATTGTCCGGGCGCGGTGAGCTACGAAGTGAAAATTGATCCCGCGACGGGAATTTTTACCGACTCCCCGGTCGGTCGCAATTATGCCTGGAACGATATTATCGGCTGGATCAGTTTTAATTGTAATAACTATAGCGGTTGCGGCACCTCTGACTATAAAGTAGTCACTTCTTGGTTCGCGACTTCAACCTATGCGCTTCTGGATTCCACGACCTTCGATACGGGCATTTCTGGCGGCGCGGCGATTAACTCAGTCTATTGGAATGGCACGTTGCCTTCACCCGCGAATGGCGCTTATGTAGGATTTCAGTTCGCAGTATCAAGCAACTCCGCCGGTCCTTGGAATTATAAGGGTCCGGATGGGACAACCAACACCTGGTATACCTCGAATCCGGCAGTATCGGAGCCGTTGGATTACGTTCTCCATAATAACGCGCGCTACTTCCGTTATCGGGTAAAGCTGGTTTCAGATCAAGCTCAAACCGCGAGTCCGCGTGTCACCGATATTAACGTGAACTGGAGTCGGTAGAAAGAGAATAGAGGATTTAGAATAGAGAATTTAGGTATAATTACTATGGAGCATGATTTCTCTAAATCCTCAATCCTCAATCCTCAATTCTTTCTGCCGCAAAGCGGTTGGTCAAGCCACGCTTTCCACGGTGCTCATTATGGGTGGCATTATGATGCTTTTCGCGACGTCTCTCGCGCTCATTGTTATATCGTTTGTGAATTCAACTCTCGGCTACCATGCTTCAAATAAAGCGCTTTCTCTCGCCATGGCTGGTGTGAGTGACGCGGAACTACAGCTTGAGCGTAATGCCGCTTTTTCTGATTCCGGCTATTGTGTGCCGGCGGCCAATACACCCTGTCCCGCGAGCTCCACACTCGTGAGTGTCACCCAGGCTTCGCCCGCTACCGGCCAAGTCACGGTGATTTCCGATGCTACGGTGAGTTTGCGTCGCCGCAAGGTATCGATGATTTACGCGGTCTCGGCGACTTCGAGCCTCGTTACGCCATTATCTTTTAGTGTTCTTACTCAATAATTTTTTGGCGATATCCTATGAATTATAAAAATCTCGCTCACAAAGTTTTCTCGTTTCTGGAAGCCCGATCGCTTATCGGTGGTTTGGAAGTTTCTGACACCGCATTGCGCTTCGTGACGACTGGATCCAATGTTACTGCCATGGTGCGTTTGAATCCCGGCACCTTGATCGGCGGCAGAATCCAGGACGAAGCAGGGTTTAGAGTAGCGCTCGCGGAACTGCGCCGAATTATCTTAGGGCCCAAGGCAACCCGGGATGTGTCCTTGAGCGTTATCGTAGTCATGAGCTCTTCGGCGATTTATAGTCAGGTATTTTCGTTGCCGCTCCTTAAAGATGAGGAACTTGAAAAAGCAGTGGATTTGAACTTGAAGATGGCGATGCCGGAAGCGCAAAGCTCCTATGCTGGCTGGCAGGTTATTGCCGAAGACCAGGCGAACGTCAAGCTGGAGGTGCTTTCCGCATTTATTGATAAAAATACGGCAGAAGAAATAACACTCGCGCTTCGCAAGGCAAAATTTGAAGTATTCGCGATTGAGTCACGCGCGCTTGCGCTCGCGCGGCTCGCCCGCATGGAGTCCCGTGGTTTTGATCCGCATGCTTCAGCGCTTATCGTTGCCGCCGACGCGGAAGGGCTAGACATGATGATCTTGCGAAACAGTAATCTGCAGTTTAATTACTTTCACTCCTGGAACGATTTGCGCGGAGCGGCTAAAGAGATGTCGCTTGAGGATTTTAAGATAGCGATCGGGCGTAATCTGAATCAAGTGATTAATTTTTACGGCTCGCATTGGAAAGATCAGCTCCAGAGGATTCTCGTAACCGCGACCGGATTGCAAGATGAAATCATCTCCGCGATTAAAGCGGAATCCGGCGTGATGGTTCAGCCGCTTCTCGCCGCTCTTCCGGAAGGGCTTACCGCAGATTGGTTTATCGCGTACGGTGCGGCGCTTCGGGGTAGAATTCCGCGCCAGGACGATCGGGAAATATCTTTGCTTGGAGTGGACGCACAAGAAGAATATCACCGCGAGGTTGTGGATCATTTCCTTGATTTCTGGCGAGTTTTGCCGCCCGCCATTCTCGCAGTTCTTCTTGTTATTATTGGCGGCAGTTTTCTCTTCCTCGGCCATATCAAGAACTCGGTTGAATCGCAAACGGTCTTGCGCTTGGGCTCCGCTGAGAGTAGGGAGATCGATGCCCTGAAGGCGGAGGTGGTTTCATTTAACGCGGAAGTAGCTTTGGCTCAGGCACTTACGAAGCAGCTCCACCCTCAATCACCTTTGCTTCAGGAGATGCTCGATTTGTCAGCGCGTCGCAATACAACTATTCGTCGCCTCACGATTTCCCCTGGCAGCCAGGTGAAACTTGAAGGATACGCAAATTCTGAAGAAGATATCCGAGGCATGAAGAATGAATTATCGCTAGAGCCGAATATCAAAGATGTCGCGCTTCCGATTACGGAGATACGCAAAGATGGCGATCGGTATTCGTTTGCGATCACATTTACTACGAACTAGCTAGGCGTGAAATTGTTCTACAATCTTTTCACCTAATTTGCGCGCGGCTTTTTCGAGTTTCTCGCGATCTTCCGGAGAGATGTGCTTCAGTACAAATTCTTCCGCTTTGCGACGCCGGTCGTCCGTTTCGGGTGGGCGAATACCAATTCTTCCTCGCAAAAATTCATTGGTCTGTAGTGCGTCCATCACTGATTCGACGCCGTGGTGTCCCGCCGCGCCGCGATTTGTTTCCAGTTTGAAGCTGCCGAGCGGTAGATCGCTATCGTCGTGGATAAGCATGAGATCTTTGGGAGACAACTTGAAGTAAGCAAGTGCCTCGGAAACGGCGATGCCGGACTGATTCATATAGATCTCTGCTTCGGGATTGACTCTGCCGAAAATCCAATCACCCTGTTTTGCGTATGCGAAGTGCCCCTGCGGCTTATAGGACGTCAGAGTTTCTTTCACTATTGTTTCTTGGAGACTCGTAAGCGCCAAAATACCAGCGTTATGATACGTTTCTTCATAATCCTTGCCGGGATTGCCGAGCGCGAAGACAAGATGCATGAGTTTTGCGTGTACGATGTGAGGTTTTAAAGCCTTTCTCCATTACTATAACCTAAGAGCGCAAACCTTTCACCTGTCTCATAGTTGCGCTCCAAAATGGGCAGAGTATAATAGCGTCCATATATGAGAAGATTTTTGGCGGGACTTTTAGAAGTTATTGAAATTGCATTGATTGCTGCGCTTGCCGTGTATGGTATCCGCCATTTTCTCGTCCAACCCTTTTTGGTTTCCGGTGAGAGTATGATCCCAAACTTTCATAACGGCGATTATCTCTTGATTGATGAACTTACGTATCGTATTCGCCCGCCAGAACGTGGCGAAGTGGTGGTGTTCCGCTATCCGAACGATGAGACGACCTACTTTATTAAGCGCGTGATTGGCTTGCCGGGGGAGCGGGTGGTTATGAGAGACGGCAAAGTGACCATTTACAATGCTGATCATCGCGACGGCTTTGCGCTTACCGAGCCATATCTCGAAAGCGATATTGCTGCGGCGGATCACACGCAGAATATTGATGTGACGCTTGGCGCGAATGAATTCTACATGTTGGGCGATAATCGTCCGTACAGCTTTGATTCCCGACGTTGGGGTCCGTTACCGAAGAAGGATATTGTTGGCCGTGCGCTCGTGCGCCTCTGGCCTGTCGCGCAGGCAAAATTATTTGAAGCGCCATCGTTTTAACCAATGAAAACTGTTGCGAAGCCAGTAGAAACGCAAAAAGCAGCTCACGAGCTGGCTTTTGCCGCCCCGCGTGGGGCTAGCGATATTTGGGGTGGGGAATGGCTCTTTTGGGATAAACTTTTCAAGGAAGCACGTAAATTCGCCGAATTTTATGATTTTGCCAAAATAGAAACGCCGCTTATTGAAGAGGCTGATCTCTTTATTAAGACTGCTGGTGAGGCTACTGAGCTTATCGAGCGTCAACTCCTCACGACTAAAGCGGAGAATCTGGCTTTGCGTCCTGAAATCACGGTGGGCGTCGTGCGTGCCTATGTGGAGCATAAGATGAGCCGCACGGGGACGTTCCAGAAATTCTGGTACGAAGGGCCGGTATTTAGGAACACCAAGCAGGGCCCGGGGAAACTTCGTGAGTTTCATCAAATTGGCTTCGAAATTGTTGCCGGGGCGAATGATCCGCTCTACGACGCTCAAATAGCTCTCATTTTCTGGAAGTTTTTTGAAACGTTGAAGCTCAAAAACGTAGGGCTCATTATGAATTCGGTTGGCTGCAAGATTTGCCGGCCAATCTATATCCGCCAGCTTCAGAATTACTACAAGAATCGCACCAAGGAATTATGCGAGGATTGTGAGCGGCGTTTTAAAGCGAACCCACTGCGGCTTCTCGAGTGTCGCAATGATCGTTGCGTGGACTTGAAGGAATCTGCCCCGAACTTCTTCGATAAGCTGTGTTCGCCGTGTTCCGCCCATTTCCGCAGCGTTCTGGAGTACATGGATGAGCTTTCGATCCCTTATTCCCTGGATAACTTTATGATCCAAGGCGTCGATTACTACAGCCGTACTGTTTTTAATATCGGCATCATGGAAGGCGGCTCTTCAACGGAACTTAAGGTAAACGAGGAATTTCAGACCTTGGCTTCCGGAGGCCGTTATGACTACCTCTTTGAAGCGTTCGGCATGAAGACTACGCCGGGAGTAGGCGGAGCGCTTGTCATGGAAACCGTTATTGCAGCTATGAAAGCGCAAAATATAATGGTGCCGCCGAAACCCGAGAAGCGCGTGTTTATTATTCACGTCGGTGAAATGGCCAAACGCAAGATGTTCGGTATTATGGAAACTTTGCGCGAAGCGGGAATCTCCGTTTCGGAAGCGCTTTCCCGGGAGTCCCTTCAGGCTCAGCTCAAAGCGGCAGGGAATGAAGATAATAAACTGGCATTGATCTTAGGTCAGAAAGAGGTATTTGAAGAAAGTATCATTATTCGCGACTTGAAGCATTCCACCCAAGAAACCGTACCGCTTACGAAAGTTGTGGAGGAAGTCAAAAAGCGATTGTAAGATTGCTAAATTAAAAAATTATTCAAGAAATGGATTGTTTATTCTGCAAAATCGGAAATAAAGAACTGAACTCGGCGATGATGTATGAAGACGCGCATGCGTTCGCTATTTTGGATGTGCATCCGCGCGCGCCGGGCCATACTATGGTGATCCCGAAAATTCACGCGGCGAATATTTTAGATTTGCCCGACGAGGAAGTCGGTCCGGTATTCCAAGCGGTCAAGAAAGTAACCGCCCGGCTTCAAGCAGTTTTGAACCCTCAGGGTTTCACGATTGGCATTAATCACGGTGACGTTTCTGGGCAAGCCGTAAAGCACTTGCATATCCACGTCATACCCCGCTTTGAAGGCGACGGGGGAGGCTCAATTCATTCCGTGGTAAACAACCCTTCGAGTGAAGATATGACTGCACTTGCAGAAAAACTCAAATTTTGATACGATATCCGGCATGATTTCGGTTAATAAACGGGACGGGGAGACTTCGAACGCGCTTATTTTTCGTTTCACGCGCAAGCTTCGCCGCGCCGGTTTAACGCAAGAAGTGCGCAAGCGTCGTTTCCGCGATCGTGATACCACGAAGCGCGTGCGCCGCAATTCGGCTATTTACAAAGCTTCTAAGAAGGAAGAGCTCGCTCGTCTTAAGAAATTGGGCTTGGCATAGCCAAAACCACGAGCATGACCTTATCTGAGAAAATCACCTCTGATGTGAAGGAAGCGATGAAAGCTCATGAAGCGGAGCGTGTAACTACGCTGCGCTTTTTAGTTGCTCAGCTCAATAACCGCCAGATTGAAAAGCGTGGTAAAGGTGATGATTCAGCACTTACGGATGACGAAACAATTGATGTGCTTCGCAAAGAAGTGAAAAAGCGTCGTGAAGCTGCGGATTTGTTCCGTAAGGGCGGTAATATGGATTCTGCGGAGAGCGAAGAGCGGGAACTCGCCGTAATTCTCACGTATCTGCCACCGGTACCGACGGAAGAAGAAATTAAAAAAGTTGTAGCCGAGGTCAAGGCGCAAGGCATTGCGGAATTTCCCCAGATCATGAAAGAAGCCATGGCGCGTCTCAAAGGCGCCGATGGCGCGGTAGTGGCAAAGATTATTAAAGAAGGTTAAGGATGGTCACTGCTTCCGTCGAGAAGAAACTCAAGAAAGCAAAGAAGATTATCTTGAAGGCGCTCAAAAAAGAGGGCGCTGATTTTGATTTCTATCTTGTTTCGAACAAAGAGATGGAGAAGATTCGCGCGGGGCTTATGGAGCGGGAGGATTTCAAAGGCAGAGAGGCGAATAAAATCGCGAACGAGGAAATGGTAAACGTGCTTGCATTTCCGGCTTCAAAAGATTTTCCCGAGCCGGACAAAAAGAAAAAATATCTCGGCGAGATTTATTTAAATAAAGACTATCCTCCATTTATAAAACGTACCAAGACGCATTTTTTTGAGCGTAAGACTCGATCTAGCGCCCCGGAGCGCTCTCCAAAAAATATGGCTTGGAACGTCCTCGCTCCCTTACTTATCCACGGATTTCTTCATCTTTTGGGCTATCTCCACTGGACGAAGCGTGATACCATAAAGATGCAAGCTCAAGAGAAGAAATTATGGGAGGCAATAACTTTATTGTTGGATTAGATATTGGCACCGCTTCAATTAAGGCGGTTTTGGTTGAGCGAGTTGGCGATCGGGCGGTAGTGCGGCGAGTATGGAAAGAGGAATCCAATGGCATGCGCAAAGGCGCGGTGGCAGATCTTTCCGAAGCTGTGCCGCCTTTGACGCGCATTTTCGATAACATCAAACGAATTGCAAAGCCGGCGCTCAAAAATGTCTATGTAAATATTGGGACGCCGCAGGTAAAAATCCAGGCTTCCAAAGGTATTGTTGCCGTCTCGCGCGTAGACAATGAAATTTATCAGGATGATATTGATCGCGTCGTAAAAGCGAGCCAGGCAGTTTCGCTCGGTCCGAATCGCATGGTGGTGCACGCGATCACTCGGGAATTTATTGTAGATGGCGTGGGTGATATCGCGAGCCCGCTCGGTCTCTCCGGCAGTCGCTTGGAAGTTATTTCCATGGTGGTGGATGCGTTCGCTCCGCATGTTAAATCTCTCATGCGTCTGGTAGAGATGGCGGGTGGTGAAATTGGCGGCATGATTTTTGACCCGATTGCCGCGTCCCGTGCGGCGCTCAATAAGTCGCATAAGGAATTAGGCTCGGTACTCGTTAATATCGGCTGTGGAACCACGTCCGTTGCCGTGTATGAAGAAGGTAAGCTTTTATCGCTCCAGGTATTTCCGATGGGTGGGGGATCAATCACGAACGATATTGCGGTTGGGCTCAAGGTACCAGTGCCGGTTGCGGAGGCGATCAAGCTTCATTATGGCTACGCGCTTGCGAAAGAAGTGGGTTCTAAGGAGAGTGTTGATCTATCTAAATTAGGTTCAGACGTCAAGGGTATGGTATCGCGCCGTTTCATTGCGGAAATTATCGAATCGCGCCTTGCAGAGATTCTTGACTTCGTGAATAATGAGCTTAAGCTCATTCAGAAGTCCGGTCAGCTTGCCGGTGGTATTGTTTTGACGGGTGGAACAGCCAAGCTGCCGGGTATTGCGGAACTTGCAAAGCACAATCTTCGCCTCACGAGTCAAATCGGTTTTGCAGATCTTCAGAGTACGTTTGGTGAACGCGGGCACGTGAGTGAAGACGCGATTGAAGATCCGGAATATGCTTGCTGCTTCGGACTCATGCTCCAAGGCGGCGATGAAGAGGATTGGTGGCAATCCCGCCGTCGCGGGACGAGTATTGATTTTAAAGATTTCAGTCCGAAAAAATTATTGCGGTATTTCATGCCTTAATATGCCAAAACGAAAAACGAGAAAATCCAGCTCACGAAGAAAAACAAGCAATAAAGAGCATGATTTCATGCCGCTTACGAAGATTAAAGTAGTAGGCGTTGGTGGAGGCGGTGGCAACGCGGTTTCCCGGATGGCACGGGATTTTGTCCGCGGCGTGGAGTTTATTGCGATCAATACCGATCACCAGGATTTGGATAATTGCGATGTGCGCAAGAAAATTTATATTGGTAAGAGCCTCACTAAAGGCTTGGGTGTCGGCATGAACCCGGAGCTTGGCCGTCAGGCTGCGGAAGAAAATCGTTCAGAGATCGCAGAGATGCTCTCTGGGGCGGATCTCGTTTTTATTACGTGCGGCATGGGTGGCGGTACCGGCACGGGCGCGGGTCCCATTGTGGCTGAAATTGCCAAGCAGACTGGAGCGCTCACGGTAGCAGTTATTACCCGTCCGTTTACGTTTGAAGGCTCTCAGCGTCAGCGTATCGCGGAAGAGGGGGTTACCCATATGAAAGATAAAGTGGACGCCCTTATTGTGGTCCCCAATGACCGGATTTTCAGCGTGATAGATAAGGACACGCCGGTGAAGAGAGCATTTGAAGCAATTGATGAGGTTTTGCGCAATGCCTTACAAGGTATCGTTGAGCTCATCATGACTCCGGGTGAAATCAACATTGATTTCGCAGATATCCAGGCGATTGTGAAAGATGCAGGCTTGGCAATTGTCGGCGTGGGTACCGCTTCCGGCCAGGATCGGGCGGTCAATGCCGTAAATGCCGCTTTGCACTCACCGCTCCTTGAGATTTCCGCTGAGGGGGCCCATGGCGTTGTTCTGGGTATTTCCGGTAGCGCGGATCTCAAGATGACGGAAATCCAGGATGCGGCAAAGCTCGTATCCCAGACCGTAGACCCGTCCGCAAAGATTATTTTCGGTACCTATCACGACCGCAAGCTGAAGCATAATCAGATCAAAGTCACGATAGTGGCTACTGGTTTTGCCTCAAGTGGTCAGAGTAATTCGCTTTTCAATACCGGTTTTACGACGCCTCGCACCTATCTCGGTGAAGACCGGCCGCTTCGCGCATTTCCGCTTGATGAAAAATCCGATACGCTCATGAAGCCTGTGCGCGCCAAAGAGGAAGTCAAAGAAGAAAATAAATATACCTCCTCAGTGCGTCCCGGTATCTTCGGACCTAAGGAAGAATTTGAGACAAGCGAAGAGGAAGAAAGCGCCTCGCCCTGGGACATTCCCACGTTTTTAAGAAAAAAGAAGAAGTAAAAGAAGAGCGCCACCGGAAGGTGGCGCTCTGAATTTATATCAATTTATCGAAGACGCCCTCAAGTTCGTAGTCTTCTGCAGCTAGCCAAGCAGCATCCCGTCTTTTCTTCTCGGCGCTTCGGAAAGAAAGCCGTATGAATGCATTCAAAAAGGTGCACCGAAAGCGATCGTCTTTTAGTAGCTCAAGGAAGAAGTCTTTGTTAGCGATACGTACCAACCACTTGCCGTTCTCCTGCTTCTTTATCCATGCGAACGAACCATCGGGACAGAAGTAGCATTGCTCGGTTAGACTTTGCCAGCTTCTTTCTTCCGGATCAAAGACGGGAATTACGCGCCAGGATTCATCCACATCCTCGGTTCCAATGAGGCGAAGTTTTTTGAGTAAATCTGCTACTGGCGTCACGCCGCTGTATTGATTGAAGTGCTGAAGATAGATCTCTGCGGTTCGATCGATCACTTCGAGCGCCTCAAGAGGCGTGAGCGTCGCCAGATTCACCCTAGGAGGCTTAAACAGATAATCGACGCGGGAAATAACTATTACCGTAGGGTCTTTGGGATCAAGCTGTTTGGACGTATCCATAAGCGGATCCTCCTTTTCAATAGTACGAGAGCGTACCCTCGCCTTTCTCTTTTATAGTCTTCGTTTTACGGGGTGTCAACTTAAAAGCGCCGAGTCTTGTGGACTCGGCGCTTGTTTTATGCACCTTCGGTTTCGGAGTGTGAGAAGGCGAGGGAGAGATCGCGGCGATGGGTTTCTTCGAAGAAATGACGTGCCATTCGCTCGAAATCTTTTCCGTAGGGAAGCGCGTTCAGGAAGTCCTGTGCCTCCGCCGCGTGAATGACAAAAATGACTTCATCTGCGTCGGTCCAGACAGCAATCTGAGAAAGATGCTCGCATTCTCGTCCGGAAAAGAAGATTCGGTCGGTTTCTGAACGGAGAATCGAATCCTGATGTAAGCATTCTGCGACGAGTTTGGGCATTTGCTGGCGGAGTTCTTGCACATCCCGGTGACGGATATCGTTTACCAGTAGCCGGAGGCCACAGAGCATTCCTTGTTCGATTCGCTGGTACGGTTCATCTGCAACCGTTGGTGCCAGTCGATCTCGGACGATACACTGGATTTGAAGAATGACTATGGCGAAGATGAGTACAGAAAAGTAAACAAGAACGTGCATCATGGACTCGCTCATGACCACCCTCCCTTTATATGAAACGTTCTATAGTGATGCTACTCCAAAGCAAAGATGTTCGTCAATCGAGGAGTTCTTTTTCCGGGCCAGAGATGGTCGGCGTTTCTATTTCCAGCGCGGAGCCGGTGATTTTATAGACGTCTTTATCGATTTTGCCGAGCTCTTTCGATGCGAAATTATAGGTATTTACCGCAGTGCCTAGATGGTTCCCGAGTTTCACCATGTATTCATCGTAGCTCTTCAAGTGCTTGCCAAGAAGCTCAACATTTTTTCTGATTTCTTTTGCCGATTCTTCAATCTGAAGCGCTTTTAATCCTTGGAGTACGGTTTGGAGATACGCGAGGAAAGAAGTAGGGGAAACGATGATAACGTGCTTCTCTTTGAATGCGTACTCGATGAGATCGCGTGTATTCACTTTAATCGCTCCTACCTGCGATACCAGAAGATCGTAATAGATTGCCTCGTGGGGGATGAACATGAACGCAAAGTCCATCGTGTTCTCAGAGGGCTTTACGTATTTCGATGTTTCATCAATGCGAAGTTTCAAATCTGCCTTGAAAGCTTTTTCAAGCCGTTCGCGCTCAACCGGATCTTTTTCCTCGCCGAGACGGTTGTAATTCTCGAGAGAAAATTTGGAGTCAATCGGTATAATTTTGTCTTTTACAAACACCACGGCGTCCACAATCGTGCCGTCTTTGAAGGGATACTGTGCTTGCCAGCTGCCCGGCGGCAGCACGTTTTTGAGCATGGTTTCCAGATAGTATTCGCCGAGGATGCCGCGCTGCTTTGGGTTTTTTAAAATATCTTGCAGAGATTGTAATTGATCTGCAAAGCCTACGACCTGGCGGTTGGTTTCGTCGAGTTTAGTGAGGCGTTCCGTTACGTCTTTGATAATTTTTGCGCTCTCGCCGAATTGCCCCTGCAGCATGCGGGTAGATTCGCCGAGTTTTGAATCAAGTACCCGGTTCAACTCGCTCATCTGTGCTTGTAGCTGCGTCTGCAGAAGCCCTACCTGGTTCTGGAGGAGTACGAGGGATTGGTCGTCTTTCGGTTTCGCGTCGCCTTGCTTCTTTATCGCTGTCGCGATAAACCAAAATCCGCTGACAAGAACGATGATAACAGCGCCAAATAATCCGTAGAACATGCATTCATTTTAAGCTTTTTTTGACGGATATAAAACTGGACAATAGTCGATAATCGGGGTAATCTCCCTTCAGCAAAACAGGAGGTTCCTCATGACTTTTGAATATGAGAAGCCGAGCAGACCCGATGTCGTTGAGTTTTTTAATGGTATTCGTAGCGATATTGAGCTTCGTGCGACGACGCAGTGCTTCCTTCTTTTGGGTTCTTCGATTCAAGGCCATGAAGAACACCAGGCTTTCTTTGTGAAGATGAAACGCTTCATCAGTTTTCTTAGCCCTAGCGATTGTTGGGGCGTGGCGTCTCTGTCGCAAATCAAAAGTGAGCTTTGCACTTTCGCGTATGATATTGGATTTGCCAAGGCAGGAAATTCAAGACAGTAACGAAAAAGGAGATCCTTATGTCAGTTCCGTTTGAAGAAGTGAAGGGGTTGCTGCAGTCGTGGGAAACGACCATATGCCTGCCCTGCAGCGTATGCGAGGAAGATCGCGTGGTGTTTCGGGCGGAATACGACGGCAGCGAAGGCAAACGCCCAACCGAGCTCCTCTCTGGAGAAGAGTGGGATCTACCGGATGGATTTCGGCATAAGCTTTCACCTGTGATTTCCTTCTTGCCGCGAGGGAAATTCACGGTCTGCCATCGTTGCGCTTCGCCCGACCTTCTGGAGCTCTTCAAGAACCTTTCGGTCGGAGAGCCCGAAGCTGCCCGTACGATCATTCAGATCGCGTCGGCGATTCGGTATGCGGCATAATCTTAGACGGCTCCAGTAATGGGGCCGTTTTCTTTTATTTATGAATTGTTACAATGATCTCGTTAAAACAAGGCGGGTATGGTTCAGTGGCAGAACGCGACCTTCCCAAGGTTGAGACACGGGTTCGATTCCCGTTACCCGCTCAGAATAGAAAACAATCATGATTCAAATCCTTGCTTTCATAACGGCGACTTTTATGGGGATCGTAGGTCTTACGTACTCCTATTCCATTATGAAGGGAAAGATTAAGCCAGTAGTTACCACGTGGTTTCTATTTTCTGTAACAGTAGCTCTTAGCCTTTCTTCTTATCTACTTACCGCCACACATAGTTTCACGGGCAACATGATTAATGTAGCGGATGTGGCGATGTGCTGGACTATCTTGCTCGTCCTTGTCTTTAAAAATAAAAGTGCCGTTCTTCATTTCACGAAATTTGAGATATTCTGCCTCTCGCTTTCTGGAATAATCGTGGTGTTTTGGGCACTTACAAGAGAGCATGCCGCTGCCAATGTGCTTTTGCAGATAGTACTAACTATCGCATACTTTCCTACCCTCGTGCATGTATGGCATGCCGAGCACAACACTGAGCCGCTCACCATATGGGTTATTAACTGGATTGCTACCCTTGCTGGCTTTATTGCTTCCATCCTGAAGCAAGATTCTTTAGGCAGCCTCTATGGTCTACGTGCGCTCGTGCTGATTTCAGTATTACTGGTACTCATGATTCGAATAAAACGCAAAGAAGGTATCAAGAGCACGATTTAAGCTACAGCAACCACCTCTGCCGAGAGTTTAGATATGAAAAAGACTTCTGTCCCACTCTGCCAATAGGTTCTAACGTCATTCACTAACCCGCTCCCGTTTGGCTGGTCTGATTAATGGTATGATTAGTGAATGCCGATTGCTTTAAGTCTCGCGACCGTAGTGTGTACTTTTTTGGGCGGGCTTTTTGCGTTGCGGTTTAAAGACAAACTCCATTTGATCTTGGGTTTTTCTGCTGGCGCCGTGATCGGCGTCGCATTTTTCGACCTTCTACCGGAGGCGATTGAGCTCGCGAGTGGCAAATTCGCTCTTCCTACCATAACTTCCGTTGTTGCCTTGGGGTTTGTGATTTTCATGATTCTCGATCGCATGATTGAACTCCACGCGCATGAAGACGGCGAGCGGGGACACATGCATCGCGGGCGTTTAGGAGCCGCGAGTCTTGCCTTGCATAGTTTCCTGGATGGTGTGGCGATTGGAATCGCGTTTCATATATCTCCTGCGATTGGAGCAATCGTGGCTACTGCCGTTTTGGTGCACGATTTCTCGGATGGTATCAATACGGTGAATCTCATTTTGAAAAACCACGGCGAAGCCCGTCAGGCGTTCCGTTGGCTCATTATTGATGCAGTAACTCCGGTCTTAGGCGTTATCTCAACCTATTTCTTTACGCTTCAGGAAACTTCGCTGGGTATTATCCTCGCCATGTTCTGCGGATTTTTCTTATACATCGGCGCGTCTGATTTACTTCCAGAAAGCCACCACGCGCATCCGTCGCGCTGGACGACCGTAATGGCAGTTTTGGGAGTCCTTGTGCTTTATTTCGCGGTGAGGTTTGCGAGTATATAACTAGTGAGCAGTTTACGGTGAACTTGTCGAACCGCGCGCAGGGGACAGCGTGCAGCGTGCAGAGTCTAGGACAATATAAATAAGAGATTTATTCCGGACAAAAAATGCTCAGGTGTGCATTTTTTGTCCGGGGAATTTCGTTTCCAAAAAACAATAAAAACCGGCTTATATTCTGAAAATAGATGATC
>CAZEJX010000006.1:0-21566 GCA_964512715.1 uncultured Candidatus Saccharibacteria bacterium | reverse complement strand
TTTATATAGATTTTATGTGATAGAGGTAGCTTTAAGGCATGCCCATAGCTCGCGAGTGGAATAAATCATTCTTTGATCATTGGTCGCCGGAAATGGCGTATGTTCTAGGTTTTATGATTGCTGATGGGTATGTGTACAGAAATTCTGCCGGCGGAATGTATTTCTGCTTTTGCTCTACCGACCTGGAAATAATTGAAGCTATAAGGAATGTGCTTGAAGCGGATCATAAAATCGGGGTTAAGCCTCCGAATAAGAAATTCTTGCGCAGTAAGGCATTGTATATCTTGCAGATAGGTAGCATTGATATATGTGCCAAGCTTTCGGTATTTGGCATCATCCAAAATAAAAGTTTGACCATCGCGTTTCCAGAAGTTCCGGCTAGATTTTTAGGAGATTTTGTACGAGGTTATTTCGACGGTGATGGAAGTGTAAATTTTGGAAAATACTGGGTAAAGAGCAGGTGTAAATGGAGGTCGTGTAGGAGTAAAGGAGGGTGGTTATGAATTAGTTTTCAGTCAGCGTGATGCGTTTGCATTGTATTCGTTGATGTATAATAATATCTCCTCGGGATTGTTCCTGAAGCGCAAATTGAAAGTTTTTCAGGAAGTCTCGAAAATATTGCGGCCGTAGATCAATTTGGTTAGATCGCGCCCCTGTCACGGGCGAGGTTGCGGGTTCGAGTCCCGTCGGCCGCGCGTTAGAACTCCGTTGCCCCGAGCTAAGCTCGGGGCTTACGGGTTCTTACAGCTTAGCGAAGGTGGCTTCGTTCCCGAACTGAGTCAGGCTATGCAGCAACCAAAAAACGGGATACAGCGCGTTTTTTGGTTGCTGCGATGCTCCGAAGTTACTGCAGGTTGGCTCTGCAGCCGCCTGCGATCGCGTTTACTGCCGTCTTGCCACCGCCAAACGAAGTAACGAAAGTCCCATCCGCGGTGTATTCGCGTACCGAGCCGGTGTTGTCTGTCACATATACATTTGCGTTGCCATCCAAAGCTATACCAACAACGTTCGTTTGAGATCCGCCGAATGTAGCTACTAAAGAACCCGCTGCGTTGTAGCCCCACACAACACCGGTATTATCTACGGTGTATGCATTGCCGTTTGCGTCCGCGGCGATGCCTACAGTGTTAGAGCGTCCTCCGCCGTAGGAAGAAACGGATGCTCCGGTCGAGGCATTGTACTTCGCAATTACGCCTTGAGCATTTCTCAAAACATAAACGTTCATGTTATTAACCGCAATGCCGATCGGATTCGCGAAGCCGGTGGTAATGAATGCATTTGATGCGTATGGCATAGCACAAGCCGCGACCGCACCTTTGAATACCCGACCTTGCGTATCGAACGAATAGCCAGCGCCATTAGCATCCATGCCAAGGCCGAGCAAAGGATACGCAGTCGTTCCCCAGCTGTTGATCGGATCAATACCACCATTGCTGCAAGAGGACGAAAGATTAGTGTAGGCTTGGAATACGCCGTACTCATCACCAACAGTTGCAGCATAGTAGTGGAGGTTGCCGCCAATCCAGACATTCCCATTGGCATCTGCCGCAAGTGCAGTCGAAGTGCCACCAGTGGTTTGAACGGATGTCATTGGAGGAAACGCAGGTCCCATGGAACGCGCCAGAGTCCCATCAGAGTTGTAAGCATTAATGAGCCAGGATTTATCGCTTACGTACGCAGTCGCGACGGTGCCCGTAGCGCAGGCGATGGGCCCCCCGGAGAGAACTGCCCCTGCTACAGGTTTCTTCTTCGACGCGCCTAGGGTTATTTTGCTCTTGCCTAAGAAGCTTAAAGCTGCCAGTGCTGCTACCAAGACGATGAGTATTAGGAATATGTGGATGAATCCACGTCTGTTTTTATGCATGTCCCAATCATGTCAAAAGTTAAAAAATGAAGCAATAGCGGGCTTATCCCCAAGCAATGGAAGATGAAGACGGATAAAATATAAGGGATGAAGAAAATATTTGTTTCCGGAGTCTTATTTCTGGCTTTCATAGCTCCGCATTTTGCTTCCGCGGCACTTTATAATGCTAGCGATCTTTTTGGGCAATACCAGACAGTAACGACTCGTTCGTCCACTTTTGATTTTGGTGGTGCGCAAACAACTTCGGAACAGTTGTCTGCTCCTTATGGCATAGTTCTCGATAAAACCAATCATCGTTTATTTGTTAGTGATGTTGGTTCGTCGAGGATCATGGTATTTCAGTTGGATTCCTCCAATAACATTACTACTACTACCGCGGCACACGTTTTGGGTCAACTAGATTTCGACGGTAGCAGTGGAGCATTAGGTCAGAATCATGTAAACGGTCCTGGTGGCTTGGCTTATGATGAGGTGGGCATGCGTCTTTTCGTAGCCGACACGGGCAATAACCGCGTACTCGTTTTTGATGCAAATCCTTTAAACATTGCAGATGGAGAGGATGCCGCCTATGTTCTTGGTGAGGCCGATTTTGATGGAAACCCCGCAGTTGATCCCGCCGCGCAGTTATCTGGTCCGCTCGATGTTGCTTATGATTCAGTGGATCACAGGCTTTTCGTAGCCGATCGCAATAATGCCCGCATCTCGATTTTTAATGTTGCCACTATCTCAAATGGCCAGGCGGCCAGTAAGGTTATAGGCGCCAGCAATTTTTCTGGAGGAGCACCTATTAACTCCACTTCTAGTGCTATTTCAGATGCACATGGATTAGCTTTGGATGTTGCTTATAACCGTCTTTTCGTGGTGGACCCTTCTTACAATAGGATACTTGTTTTTAATGTTGCCACGTCAACAATAACGAATGGAGAAGCGGCTCAGAATGTTCTTGGTCAAGTAAACTTTTCCGACACTTCTGCGGGAGGGAGCCCCAACGGTTTATGGGCTCCCCAGGCTGCTAACTATGATCCGGTTACCGGTCGTCTTTTCGTTTCAAATGCGGTTGGCACAAAAGGCATAGTTTTTAACGCGGCCACGTCAACGATTACAAATGGAGAGAACTATCAGAACGTTTTTAGTAACGGAGTGGGCGACCAAGGCAGTCTAGGCAATTTGGGTGGGCTCTTTTTTGACACCTCAACGGGTAAGCTTTTTGTTGCCGATGTAGGCGGGCGGGCGACTGTTTATGATGCTACTTCTATAACAGATGATGAATCGGCTATAGCAGAGCTTGGTCAATATACCGCTACTAGTGTTCGTAATGGTTCACCGGATTACACTAGCTCTGCGGCCTCAAATGGAGAGTCTTTAAATGCGAGAGGTTTTAATACTCCGACCGCCGTGGCTCTTGATGCTGTGCATCACAGGTTGTTTGTGAGTGATTTGAATGATCGTCGTGTTTTGGTTTTTGCTTTGGATGAAAACAATAACAGAGCCTCTACCTCCGCTTCTTATGTTTTTGGCCAAGCGGACTTTACATCTATAGCTGCTGGTGGAGGCGTGGTAACTACGGCTAGTGGAGTAGGAAGCGTGGATGCGCTTGCTTATGACAGTGTCCATGATCGTTTGTTTCTATCCGACAAAGGTAATTTCCGCATAATGATCTTCGATACCGCATCATCTACCATCCATAATGGCGAGGATGCCAGCTATGTTCTTGGTCAACCGGATTTTGTGACTGGTAACAATCCCTGCGGTTTTGGTTGTACTTTTAACGCAAGTACCACGAGTCCGGATGCGCTAAGATATGATCCCGTGCACGATCGTCTTTTCGCTGCAAGTTACAATCGCGTCTCGGTCTTCAATGTAAATCCAGCCACACTAGTTAATGGAAAGCCAGCAGATTACGTGTTGGGTCAACCAAATTTTTCCAGCGGAGGCTACTTGACTAGCCAAAGCGGTATGGGCTCCCCATTCGGGCTCGCTTATGATTCAGCTAATGAGCGTCTATTTGTGGCCGAAGATGGGAATCACAGAGTTGGAGTATGGAATGTGGATCCAAGTGCTATCCATACCGGTGAGTTGGCAGATTATGTGCTTGGTCAAATTGATTTCACCACATCCGATTGTGGCACCACGCAGACCAGCCTATGCTATCCGGAGGGTTTAGCGTATGACAGTACAACCCAACATCTTTATGTATCTGATAATGGCAATGCTCGCGTGGTAGTTTATGATGTTGCTACTTCAACACTAGCCGCTCTTCAGGGTATAGAAAGTCAAGAGAATGTTATAGGTCAGACTGATTTCATTTCATCTAACACGGGAACTACCCAAAGCAAGATGAATAATAATCGAGAAATGGATTTCGATCCGGTTAATAATAATCTATTTGTTACAGATATTTCTAACCACCGCGTCCTCCAGTTTGACCTCATCCGCATCACCACTAATTCTCTCGCCGCCGGCACAAGCGGCACCGCTTATTCCGACACAATAAGTGCGACCTCGACTCAGGGGACAGTTTCATACGTTGTTCAAAGCGGTTCTCTGCCTGCCGGCTTAAGCCTTAATTCAGCGAGCGGCGCGATCACCGGTACGCCAACTACTGCTGGTGCTTCAAGTTTCACGATTGAAGCCCGGGATGGATTCGATACGGGCAACTTCATTGATCGGAAATCCTATTCGATAACAATCGCCCAAGGATCAGGCGGGGGAGGTGGAAACTCTAACAACAATTCCGGGGGAGGTGGCGGCGGTGGAGTTTTGACGTATAGCGGTGGTGGAGGTGGCACTCCGATTCCGCCTTCTACGATAGGCAGCGGTAATGGCAGTGGCATAGATATCCAAGCCCTGCTTCAGCAGCTCATCTCTCTCATCAAATTCGCTGACTCCAAAGGACTTCCGCTCTCCTCTGAACTTCGCACTATTGCCGGACTTGCTTCAAGCCCCACCTCTCCTGGTTCTGGCACCACGAAATACCTATTCCAGAGAGATCTGAGATTCGGTATGCTCCACGATGAAGATATCCGAAGATTGCAGCTCTTCCTCATCCAAAAGAATCTTGGCCCCGCCGCAGTAGCTCTCAAAGCCTATGGAGCCAATGCCAACTTCGGTTATCGTACCCAAGCTGCTCTTATCGAATACCAGAAGTATAAGAAGATAGATCCTGCACTAGGTTTTTTCGGACCGCTGACCCGGGCGGCGGTAAATGGGGAGTAGCTACTTTTTATATTCCACTAATTTGCCTGCGCGGATTTCTACTTCTGACGCGCGCCGTAAACGGCGCGCGTTTCGTGTATCTATGATCACATGATGCGGGCTTTGATCGAGCGCGTCCGAGATGTGCCACAAGTTCTGACTCGCAGTGAGCCATTCTGATCCATAACGACGTAGATCGAATGGGCGGGAGTATTCCCGGAGCGTCTTTTCGCCGGTATCTAAAAAGTATTCGTGAAAATAAGAAAGAACGAGTTCGCGGATCGTTTTGTAGATCGGATCGCGGTAGCGAAGCACGGCATGATTTGTTTTGCTGATTGCTCCCCATAGTCCTTTTTCTTTAAAAAGCGCTACGACGTGATCCATGTCATCGTCGGTAGTCCGTAAATCGAGGATGAACGGTTTCTTGCCGTGGTACCACAGTGCCGCGGCGGCGAAGAGCGCTCCCTCCATACAGTGCGCGTTTTTTCGGAGTAAAACTTCCCGCGGAGATTTGAGCGTCTCGCCACTCTTTTCGAAATTGATGGGGAGCGTATCCAAAAAATCCTGAATTTTCTCAGGTGTTTTCAATTTGGCGAATAGCTTGAATTCCTTGCGAAGTGATTTAGGGAATGCGGAACCCATTCCCTAAGTATAGCCTGAACACAGCGCTTTCATGAGCGAAGGTGTGCGTTGTAGGCCATAGGGGATGTAATGGCCTTAAACGCACACCGAGCGAATAAGTTACGCGGAAATTCATGAAACGCACATGCCATTCTTCATCTTTTTTTACATATCCTTTTCCCATACTAAATGTGTATCAAAGGTCGAAACAACAATTCCTTTTTCCGATGACACGAAAAATTTTAGTAGCGCTCTCGCTCGCGGCATCGCTTATCGCGGTCGGCGCGGCGCCGGCACTCGGTCAAACTACGGGTACGACGCTTACCTGCACCCCGATTTCTTCAAGCGTTCCGATGAATCAGAACGTCAGCTTCCTTTTGAATGGCGGCAACGGCACGTTCGCTATTTCCGGCAGCAATGTCACGCCGGTTACTACAACGAGCACCGTCTTTTCAACGAGCTTCGGCTCCGCTGGCGTTCAGAGCTTTACGGTTTCTTCCGGCGGTCAGGTAACGAACTGCAATGTCACGGTGAACGCGTCGGGCACGACTCCGCTCATCTGCGTGGTTCCTGCGGGAACTTTGGTGGTGGGTACCCCTGCGACGTTCACGGTAACTGGCGGTAACGGCACCTTTAGCTGGTCCTCGCCTGGTCTTTCGATTTCGAATCCAAGCGGCACAAGCTTTACCGCAAACTTCTCGACGGCTGGTATCCACACCGTTACGGTAACGTCCGGTAATGAATCGGCTACCTGCGGCGTGAATGTTCAGCCTGCGGCTGCGACCGGCGGTACTTCCCCGACGCTTTGCTCGCCGGTAACGCAAACCGCAACGGCTGGTCAGCAGGTGACGTTCAGCGCGACTGGCGGCAACGGCAGCTACGTATGGTCTTCTTCGGATCTTACGATCTCGAATCCGACCGGTGCTGGTTTCCGTGCGAACTATACCAGTGCGGGTATTCACACCATCACGGTAACCTCCGGCGGAACCTCATCGAGCTGCAGTGTAACTGTGCTTCCGGTTTCGACTCCGGGTTTCCCGAATACCGGTTTTGCGCCGGTTCAGTAAGAAGTCGGTATGAGGTTAGGGAGCCGGTTTGGTTAGGGGAAGGGCAACCTCTCCTTGTGATCAAACTGGCATCCTGACCCGTACCTGCCCATCCTCATCATTGTAGAAACACCTATGGAAAATTCTCCCGTCAAACAGATTCTCACTCCTACCAAAGTGCTTTTGGCGGGAGTTTTCCTGGTCGCGATCTTAGCTTTGCCGGCGCTCTATCGATTGCATCAAGCCCCCAACGCAGGAAATCAAGGCGGCGGAACGATCGCGGCGATCGCGCAGACGATTGAACAAGCAATCACCAATCCGCTTTCCGGAGCATTTCCGGTTTCAAGCGGAACCGATGTGACAGGGAATGGTAGCGCCACTGCCGAAGGCGCGCCAACCGCGGCAGTATCGGCAACGCTTCCGTCGCGGCTCGTGATTCCGGCGCTCGGCATAAACGCCGGGATTCAGTATGTGGGACTCACTGCGGACGGCAATATGGATACGCCGAAAAGCGCAGTGGACGTGGCATGGTATAAACTCGGCCCCGTGCCGGGTGGTGTGGGCAATGCGGTAATCGCGGGGCACATTAACACCCGTTATTCCGCTCATGGTGTTTTTGAGCACTTGGAAAATTTAAATACTGGCGACACGGTAAAAATAGTTACGAAAGGCGGTCAAACACTCACGTTCAAAGTAACGGCTAAAGAACTTCTGCCGTATAACGCTTCGAGTGCCGCGGTTTTTGGAAAAACTTCAGGCAAACATCTTAATTTGATTACGTGCGCGGGCACGTGGCAGGCGGACAAGCACGTCTACGATAAACGGCTTGTGATTTTTACAGAACTTGTACAGTAATTAGCAGGAGTAAGGTGCAATGCGCGTAGGCTACTTGTGGATAAAAATCCTTTCGCCACATTCTGAGAATGATAGAATGATAGTATGCAAAACCAGCAACTGGTGGACTATGTGAAGCAGCAGATTCAGGGCGGTGTTGCGATTGATGCGATTAAAAAAGCATTGCTTGATGCAGGCTGGCCTGCGCAAGATGTAGAGGACTCCATGAAAGCTGCGACCCCTGCTTCTGGGACGGCTGCTGCAGTCACTACGCAGCCTATTGTTGCGGCTCAGAAAAAGATAGATCCTGTCGCGGCATTGGGTGGCTCCCCTGAGACACATCCTCTTTCCTCCGGTGCATCTTCGAAGACTACGTTTTTTGCGGATGGCCCGCATGTGGCCGCTTCGCAAGAACATAGTTGGGGGAGAGTCGCGACTGGAGTCATGGGTGTTATTATCGTGCTCCTCCTCGCTATCATCGGCTACATGTATTACAGCCTGAACGGTAAGGTTGCTACGGTTTCGGGTCAGAATGCGTCGAGCGCTTCTGAAACCCAGGGCCTCCAAGCGCAACTTACAAAAATTGCCCAGGATAAAACAGATCTTACGAACCAAATTCAGGGACTTACTGCGGATAATCAAGCCCTCATGAGTGAAGTTGGCTTGTTTGTTCCTCAGGCCACTTCAACTACGGTAACGATCAAAGGCACACTTGCTACTACGAGCATGGGATATGTGCTTACTACGCCGCATATGATTGTGCTGACGGTTAAAAACTCCAAAGATGCGAAAGTAGATGTTACCCTCAAACCTCTGGTTGGCAAAATGACGGAGCTCACAGGTACGCACAAATCAGGAGTATTGGAAATTACCGTGACAGCGGTAAATGGCATGGCACCAGGTGCGGCTTCGACTTCTACTGCGCCTCTTGCCACCTCCAGCGCTCCGCAGTTGTAATATTTCTCATCAAAAAAGCCCCTGTCGGGGCTTTTTTGATTTTATTGCGATTCGTAGAGCTGGCCTAAGCCTAAGATATCCGCTTCGCGGAAATGCTTTCCGATCAATTGGAAGCCCACGGGTAAGCTGCCCGCCGCATCCGTTACCGGCAGTGAGAGCGCTGGAAGTCCGGCGAGATTTACGGGGATGGTAAATACGTCTTCCAAATAAAGCTGCAAGGGATCGTTGGATTTTTCACCGAGCTTGAAGGGGAGTGAGGGAGTGACGGGCGTAAGGATTACGTCTACATCCTTGAAAGCTTCATTGAAGTCGCGCGTAATGAGTGCGCGCACCGTTTGCGCTTTTTTGTAGTAGGCATCGTAGTACCCTGCGGAAAGCACGAAGGTGCCGAGGATGATGCGTCGCTTTGGCTCAGGGCCGAAACCTGCGCCGCGCGGCGCAAAGAAATTATTCGGAAGATCCGGCCGGCCCGTGTAACGCAATCCGTCAAAGCGGGCGAGATTCGCGCTCGCTTCAGCGGGCAGAATAATGTAGTAGGTCGAAACGGCGTATTGCGAGTGGGGGAGCGAAATTTCTTTGAAACGAACTCCGAGTTCTTTGTATCGCTCAATGGCGGTTTCCACACCGGCGCGTACCTCGTGTGCCATGCCGTCAATGAAATATTCTTTCGGTACGCCAATGGTAAGGCCCTTGAGTTTTGAGAAATCAGGATTCAGAAGATCGTCTTCGTATTGGGCGTTTACGCTCGTAGCATCGAGCGGATCCTCGCCAGCGATGGTTCGAAAGATAAGAGCGGTGTCTTTCACGGTTTTTGCAAACGGACCGATTTGGTCGAGTGAAGAGGCAAGCGCCACTGCGCCGGACCGACTCACCGCGCCATAGGTGGTTTTGAGCCCAACCACTCCGCAAAATGCGGCTGGTTGGCGGATGGAGCCTCCGGTGTCGGTGCCCAAAGCGCCGAGGGCCATATCCGCGGCAACTGCCGCGGCAGAACCGCCGGAAGAACCACCCGGAACACGCTCGAGATCGCGAGGATTTTTAGTCGGGCCGAAAGCGGAATTTTCGGTAGAGGTTCCCATCGCAAATTCATCAAGATTCGTTTTCCCAAGAAAAATCGCGTCTGATTTTTTGAGATTCTCGATGACAAACGCATCGTAGCTCGCCCGGTAGCCTTCCAAAATCTTTGACCCTGCCGTAGCTTGGAAGCCTTTTATAAGGATGTTGTCTTTGATCGCGAGCGGCGCGCCGGCGAGCGGGGAGATTGCTACGCCTTCGGCAATCTTTTTGTCTACTGCCTCTGCTCGCGAGGCAGCATCATCTTCCATGAGCGCGAGATAGGCGTGGATGTCTTTGTCTTTCTTTTTGATTTCCGCAAAATAAGCTTCGGTTACTTCTTTGGCAGAGAAGTTTTTGCTCTGGAGCCCTTTATGCAGCTTTTCGATGGTGAGATCGTTAAGGTTCATAGAATTGTGACAAGTTACTTGTCGCTGAATATCGGCGGAACTTTTAAGAACCCATCTTGCTTATTGGGGAATTCTTCGACCCCTGCTCCTTTGTTGGTGCCACTGCGTTCATCATCATTGCGGAATGCATTTTCCATCGCGCCGCCGCCGTTCATCGGCTCCACGCCCGTGGTATCAACTCCCTTGAGTTCTTCAAAGTGGTGCAGGATATTCTGGAGTTCGCCTAAGAACTTTTCCTCTTCCGTGGACGTTAATTCAATCCGCGCGAGATTCGCGAGATACTCCAGAGTTTCTTTCGTAATCGGTTCTTGCGCCATGGGATACATAGTAAACAGTAAACAGTAAACAGTAAACAGTAATAAATGTTAGACTTATATCATGAAAAGAAGAAGGCTTTTCATTGTTCTGTCGATCATTTTCTTAGTTGCAGTGGTCACGGCTGGTTGGATTTTTTACGAAAGAAGAAATGAGAGTGTTGTAAGTAATTTATCCGATAAGATAGGAAGTTTCCAAAGCAAGTCAGAACCTGAGTATCATTTTTCATGTTCTGAAACTAGTCGTTACGCAGATTCGTGGTGTGTTGGTAAGTCAAGCACAACTATTATTTCTACGACCGATTACTCCGACGATAGTGAAGCCTCTTATAATAATCGCAGAGATATTGAAGATACGGCGAAATTGATCGCTGCAGATAAGAATTTGAATAAAGAATACCAAGAGCTTTTGAAGGCTATTGCTATTGACATCAAAGAGTATGACAGTCAGGCTAATAGCCTACAAGATGCGAGAGCCAATCTAATCGAATCAGAGAAGATTTGGGTCTCTCGAAGAGACAAGGATTGTGAGTTAATAGGACTATTTCAAGACCCTTCAACAGTTGGAGCAGATGGAGGCGGGGCCTATGACCCCACGGAATGCGTTGTCGCTTCCATGGCAAATAGAACAGACCTGATAAGAAAGATTCTTTCAGAGCTTAATAGCAGAGCCGTTAAGTAGCGTAAACCTTCCTTATTTTCGCTCAGTTCGATTCCAACAACAAAACAAAAAGCACCTCTTGCGAGGCGCCTTTCGTTTTGTTGCGGGGGCCGGAATCGAACCGGCCTCAAGAGCTTATGGGGCTCTCCGGACCACCAGGCCCTGCCCCCCGCGGTAATGCTTGAAGCAAGCGCGAATAATTTTAATCGGAGATGGCCGCATTGTCAAAGAAAAATTTGATGATAAAATAGAAAAGCTTTCGCCGGCGTAGCTCAGTGGTAGAGCATCGCACTCATAAAGCGGAGGTCGCAGGTTCGATCCCTGCCGCCGGCACTACGAGGTTAGCAATTTGCGGTACCCCTTGAACCTATAAGCTTCACGCTGTACCCTATCATTTATGCCTGAAATTATTATTACCGATCCCAAGGAAGAAGCGCTTCGTGCGGAGCTCGCCTCGCGCACCGATGCGGAAGCCGCGCGTATGCGGCGTTTTTTGGCGATGCCGGACCTTTCCCGAACTCCCGGGAGTCCCATTAAAGAGCTCGCGGATCGCATCCTTAACACTCCGGACTTTAAAGACTTCTACAATTTGAAAGTCCCGGAAATCGTGCCGGTCAAAGAAGCGTTCGATCTTTTCAATTTCCCGGCGGATCATCCGGCACGCAGCAAATCCGATACCTACTATGTGAACGACGAGTATGTGTTGCGTATGCACACCACGGTCATGTGGTACTACCAGCTCCAGATGCCGGAAGTGAAAGAAAAAATTGCGAAAGGCGAGGGGATTGGCACATGGTGCCACGGCAAGGTTTACCGCAAAGATGAGATTGATCGGCATCATATGAATGTCTTCCACCAAGTGGATGGCTGGTATATTTGCCGTAAATCGGAAAAACAAATTGGTCTTGAGGAACTCAAAGATGTGCTCACGAAGATCGCCAAATCTATTTACGGTGACAGTATTAATTACCGTTTCAACGAAGATACGTTTCCGTTCACGGATCCGAGTCTCGAGATGGAAATTGAATTGGATGGAAAGTGGGTGGAGGTATTGGGCAGCGGCGTGGTACGTGATGTAGTGCTGGATAATTTGGGCGTAGACTCCAAGGAATGGAACGGTTGGGCGTTCGGCGTGGGTTTGGAGCGTCTCGCGATCCTCAGCATGAAGCTGCCGGATATTCGCCTCTTGTGGAGTGAAGATGAGCGGGTAAAACGCCAGCTTGAGCTCGGCAATATCTATAAAGATGTCAGCAAATTCCCACCGATTACGCGTGATATCTCCTTTATCGTGAACGCAGATTTCGTGCCCAATAACTACTTTGATCTGATCCGCGATATCGGGGGCGATCTCATTGAAGAAGTGAGTCTTCTCGATAAATACGAAAACGCGGAGAAGTTCGGAGCGGGCAAAGTGAGCTATACGTACCGCATTGTGTATCGTTCCACGGAGCGCACGCTTACGACCGAGGAGATAGAGCCCCTCCAGGAACGGGTGATTGAGGAAACTAAAAAGCAGTTCGGCGCGGACTTGCGCTAATCCCGTGACAGAATCTTTCCCAGGATCCGAAGATCGCATGCAGCAGTTCCGCGAAGAGATTGCGGCAGTGGTTGAGGCGCAACCGGGGCATGTGCAAGGAGATGTATTCGATGTGGCTCAGCTTACCGACGCTGACGCTGAGATTTGGCAGGAAGTAAAGAATGGCACGCTTACGAAAGAAGAACTTGTGGAGTATGACCGCGAGGCAATGGCCTCCGAGAATCCCTCGCGATTCACCTTTTTAAAAATCGTGCGTAATAAAGCGATGGGAATTTTTCTGCAGCGGGCGGTGGAAGCTAAGAAGAAGTCGGAAGAATAAAAAATGCCCGACCGGTTTAGCCGGTCGGGCAGATATAACTTACTCCTGGTTGATTTGCCAGAGCTTGCGGCAATTAGCCACAGTCATGCACATTTCTTGGAGTCTTACTCCTTGGGATTTGCTTGTGCGGAAGATCGTGATTACCGAGCCCTGATCCTTCTCAATGATGGCGATGTTTTCCAGTTGGAGATGAGGATGATTCATTTGATGGTCGAGAATCGTCTGAGCCCAAGTGGAGCGAACTTTCATGGCGTGGTGTAGGCGGAAGCCTTCAAACAATTTTTCCGAAACGTTGATTGTCATGGTTGCGTGTTCGGAGGAGAGTTTGACCCACACTGACTTGATGTTGTCTGAAAGCATGGGAGACTTGCCCAAGAAAGAACCTATCGCCTGAAGGTCGTTCGAAACGACGATGTTGCCAACGAACGGCCATCTCTGAATCATCACCCACAGCCATGGGAAGTCGGACAGAATTTTCTGCTGGTGCTTCTCGCTGCGAATGATCTCTGAGTAACCGCCAGTGGCTTTGGTGATTTTTCCAGTTGTCATATTTCCCCCTAGGCTATCCAGCCCTTTGATTCCTTCCGGAAACTGGTTGTTGTTTGCCGGGACTATTCCCAGCTACTGCTTATAATATACATCATTTAAACATAAAAGTCAATATGCTCTGTCAAGAGCGAAAAAAGCCCGCTACAATTGATCAGTATGTCTTTTTCGATTCCCGAACCTGTTCGCGAAATTGCGGATGCCTTGGAAAAGGCGGGTTTCGAGGCGTACCTCGTGGGCGGTTGCGTGCGGGATCTCTTGCTTCAGCGTGAACCAAAAGATTGGGATATTGCGACGAATGCCACGCCGCCCCAAATCCAGAAGGTTTTTCCGGAGAGCGTCTATGAGAACGAATTTGGCACGGTAGGCGTGAAGACGGGAAGCGAGGATCTGAAGCTCGCAATTGTGGAAGTTACTACCTATCGCAATGAGGGGCGCTATACCGACAAGCGCCATCCGGATGAGGTGCGCTTCGCGAAAACAATTGAAGAGGATTTGTCCCGCCGCGATTTTACGGTAAACGCCATGGCGTTGCGATTAGGAGAGGATTCTTCGGCTTCGCCTCAGAATGACATCACTGATCCGTTCGACGGGGAAGTGGATTTGCAAAAGAAAATAATTCGTACGGTGGGTGACCCGAATGCTCGGTTTACTGAAGACGCCCTGCGTTTGATGCGTGGCGCGCGTTTCGCAACCGAATTGGACTTCACTCTTCAGAAGGAAACTGAAACCGCGATAAAAAAACATGCCGGTTTGTTGGAGGCGATCGCCAAAGAGCGGGTGCGGGATGAATTCGTAAAGATTCTCATGACCCCGCGTGCTATGCAGGGCATCGAACTTTTAGAAGAGCTCGGACTCTTGCGGCATATCCTTCCTGAAATTCGGAACGGCATTGCTGTCGGTCAAAATTTGCACCATATCTACACGGTTTGGGAGCACAATTTGTATTCGCTCGATTATGCCGCGAAGCAAGGTTACGATCTTGTGGTGCGCATGGCTTCGCTTTTGCATGACGTCGGCAAACCGAAATCAAAGCGAGGCGAAGGGAAGTACTCTACCTTTTATGGGCACGAGGTCGTGGGTGCGCGTATGGCCCTCACGGCTCTGGATCGTTTGAAATTTCCCAAAGAGTTCACCGAGAAAGTCGCGCACTTGGTGCGCCGCCACATGTTCTACTACAACGTGGGTGATGTTTCTCCCGCGGGCGTGCGTCGGTTTTTAGTGCGCGTTGGTCCCGAAAATATTGACGACCTCTTGAAAGTCCGTGAGGCGGACCGGATCGGCAGTGGCGTCAAGAAAGCGATGCCGTATAAGTTGCGGCACCTGCTTTTTATGATCGAAAAGGTGAAACATGACCCGGTATCAGTCAAAATGCTCAAGGTAAACGGCGAAGATGTGATGCGGATCGCCGGTATTCCGCCCTCGCCCAAGATTGGCGGGATTTTAGGTGCGCTTTTGGACGAAGTGCTGGATGATCCGGAGAAGAATACGCAAGAGTATTTAGAATCGAGAATTGAGGATTTGGGGAAGAAGAGCGATGAGGATCTCGCGGAGCTTAAGAAGCGCGCCGCGGAGAAGCAAGAAGAGATTGAAGCGGAAACCGAAGCAGAGATGAAAAAGAAACACCACGTCGCGTAGCCTTGGAGTCCCATGTCATTCCCGCCCCTCGACATACTCGGGATAAACTTCAGCGGGAATCCAGGTAGTATAGCTATTTAAACTGGATTATTCGGTCAAGCCGGATAATGACAACCCCAGCACTTCAAATAAAAAGCAGGTATAATAATCCTATGTATTTAGTGAAAATAGAAAATAAAATTAAATCTTTTCTCGCGCATCATCCGTTTCTGTACGCGGTCTATGGCGGCATTGGCGTCGTGCTCTTCTGGCGGGGCGTCTGGCTCGGCATGGATTCTCTTGTGAATTACTACTTTTTGCCGGTTGATGGTAGAGCGAGTATTGATATTTTAGTATCTACCTGGGATCCACTTGCTTCGTTTTTAGTTGGGACATGTATCCTTCTTTCCTGCGGACTCTTCGTATCCGAGCTTATCGGTAAGGAAATTATTATTTCTGGATTGCGCGGCGAGAAACGACTCACCGAGCGCACCGAAACGGAAGTGCGCACTGAGACCGGCGCTTTGGCAGAAGTCTTGGAACGCTTGGACACTATCGCGGTGCGACTCGAGGATATTGAATCGAAGCACAACCATAGTCAGGGATCTCGCTAAGTTTGCGTATTCTCTTTGCGAAAAGTCCCTCGATGCGGTAAGCTTAGCGCGAATTTCGGGCTGTAGTATACCGGTAGTACGTGCGCTTCGGGTGCGTAAAGACAGGGTTCGATTCCCTGCAGCCCGACCGATTCAGGTTTTTTATTTTCGCGGGCATGGGTACTTTTTAATGCCCGCGAAAATAAAAAGTCTTCACAGTAATGAAAAAACTTGTTCCTATATTTCTGCTGGCGTTTGCGCTGAATTTTGTGTGGGAAAATCTCCACGCGGGACTCTATGCGAACTATAAGGGTGGGACAATTACGGAATGGGTGCTTTTCCGTGCCACCTTCTGGGATGCGGTTTTTATCACGCTCTTCGCCCTCCTCTTTATATATATATCGTATTTCCGTAAGCGGTTGTGGTGGGTAATTGTCTTGGGGATTGTGCTTGGCGCCGGTATCGAGCGTTGGGCGCTCGCGACGCATCGCTGGGCATACACGCCGCGCATGCCTATCGTGCCGGTTCTTCATACCGGGCTTACGCCGACCCTGCAGCTCGGTCTTTTGGCGTACGTTGTGTTTTATATAGTGCTCAAAGAAAAAACGCTCAGGCCGTAGCCCGAGCGTTCTCGAATGTTGGAGAGCAACGCTTGCGCGTGATCCAGGTGCCATCATCGTGCTGGATGACGCGTTCGGCAAATCCGGAACCGCTTGCGAAGATCTCTTTGACCGTAAGGCACTCGATTTCGAGATTTTGATCAGGAAACCGGTTCAAGAAGACCTGAAAACCTCTCACGGGTGCATCCAGGATTTCCTTAACCGCGCGCCATACCAATGCGTTTTGTACCACTGCGGAAGGAGTCGTTGCCTCGCGCTCGAAAACGAGCGCAAGTTTGTAGGTAAAAGGCCATCGCGGATTCGGGTTTGCGGATTTCATCTTCGTGATGTGGATATCAGTCAGATGAAGTCCCCGGTTCTTCTGTTCGGAAAACAGGTTCCGAAGGTCGATGGTGAAATACAGTCCCGCGCTGTCGCGAGGAATGCTACACATTCCCTCCGGGAAGATAGCAACTGATTCGGTAGTCGGGATAATCCCAAGCGCTTGGAATTGCTCTCTTAGTTCGCTGAAAACAGGAAGCAAGACAACGCTTACCGTGCGCTTCTCGCGCACCCCACCCTCCCGCACCAGATCATGGTCCATGAATGAAAACCTTTCTCCCTTATTTAGGGCGTTTGTAAAGGAGCAAACTTTCCGGATTCTTTATATAGGAAAATATGGACTTGGTCAAACTCCGCTCGGTGCACAGGTTTGAGAGGCATGGGTACTTTTTAATTTAATGCCTCTCAAACCTGTGCGCCTTCGCTTATTCTGAAATCCTCAAAATCGTGTTAGAGTAAGGCTATGCCCCTCTAGGGGTAATTTTTATTGGATTTCAACGTCAACTTATGAGACAGGACATTAAAAAGCAGTATCTTGAAGCTTACGAGCAATACGCAGATGCGATCTACCGGCATTGCTTCTTCCGGGTATTTTCGAAGCCGCTAGCAGAGGAGCTGACCCAGGACACCTTTTTGAAGACCTGGCAGTACCTGGCGGAAGGGAAGCAGGTAGATAATTTGCGGGCTTTCCTCTATCGGGTGGCTAATAACCTCATTATTGACTACTCCCGCAAGAAGAAAGAAGAGCGACTGGATAATCTCCTCGAGAACACTCCCGAGCTCGAACCCTCCCATGATAGCCGGGCGGATCTCGAAACCGCGGAGCTTGCGCGGGGAGCGATCGCTGCCATGGAAGATCTTTCCAAGGATGAGCGCGAGATCCTCACCATGCGTTATATTGATGAGTTAGAGCTTAAGGAGATCGCGGAGATACTCGATATCAGTGTTAATAATGTATCCGTGCGATTGAATCGAGCCATGAAAGCTTTACGCAAAGAACTACCGCCGGAACTTAATACTTAGAACGTAGCAACCATGCAAGATAATTTTGAACAATTGAAAAGACTTTCTTCCAAGGTGCATCTTGAACCGGCAAAGAAAGACGCCATGCGGCAGACGCTATTGAATTTCATGGCCGCTCATGAGGCTTTGGAAGTCCGCCCGGCGCGCGTGAGCTTTGCATGGGAGAGATTCGCTATTCCCGCGGGAGCTTTCGCGCTCATTCTTCTTATCAGCGGCGGCACCTCGCTCGCAGCGGAATATGCATTACCGGGCGATCCTCTTTACGCGGTGAAGACGAAGATCAACGAGCCCTTGATCGCGGCTTTGAATACTTCGGAGAGTGCTGAGGCCAACTGGCACGCAACGGTGGCGCTTCGTCGCCTCGAGGAAGCGGACGCGCTTGCCATCAAAGGCAAGCTGACGCCGGAAGTGAAATCAGAGATCGGCAATAATTTCGAGGTTTCTGCGGCAAAAGCTGCGGATACGATTGCTTCGCTCGACGAGAAAGGCGACGGCAGTACGGAGCAAGCCGACGATCTTTCCACGCAATTTGAATCCAGTCTCAAAGCGCACGCCGAAAATTTGGCGAAGCTTACTGGTCAGGATGTCTCAAATCCTCCTATACCATCAGAGCCTATAGCTACAGCTCTTCCTAAAGCGCCTATGATGGGTATTGCCGCGCTCAGAACCGCACCGGCTACCACGACGGATATGACCGAGACGGATGTGAAGGATGAGGACCCCTTGATTCAGAAAATTAAAACCACGATCACGATAATTGCGTCGCGTCACAGCGAAACTGAATCGCGCGTCGTGGCCACCTCTGATACCACGGAAGCGTCCCACGCTGCTACGGGGAAAATCACTGCCGCGCAAAATGTGATTGCTTCAGTAGACACATTCATTGCAAAAAACAATTTCCGTTTGAGCGCGGACGCGCTCGCCGCGGCTCATACCCGCCTCACAAACGCGAAAAATCTCGAAGCTTCAGCGGAAGCGAAGCTCAAAGCTGGGGATACAAAGACTGCATTTTCTCTCGCGAACAAAGCCATCCGTGCCGCTCAGGAAACCCGAGTGCTCGCGGCAGCCCAGCTTCAGGTAGAAACCGAGACAGGCGCTACTCGAGCGATGGGTGTTGCTTCCGAGGCGCCCACGAGCCTTAACCTTCTTATGATAAAGAATCCACAGGACGGCGATGGCTCGCGTGATATAATGACTACAGGTGGCGAAGGATCACCTTCGACATCTTCTTCAACTTTGAATGTGGACGATACTTTGAAGACGGAATCTCCGTAATCAGGGTGTCGCTGCAGGAGGGAAATCCCGCGTGTGAGGCGCGGGATTTTTCTATTTATTTCTTTATTCCTGGGTGATAGTGGATGGGGACTAGCTGTGTATAACTATTTATTGTTCTTCATAAACGTTCCATCTTATAATGAATTATTCGAAACTTATCAAAAACTAAATAAAAATATTTTCATGATTGGTGGTCATAAAAACTCATATACTAAATCGATAGTTTTCGGTATCGCTATTTTTGCGGCGAGCTCGTTAACGGGGGTTTCTCTGGCAGCCTTAACCTTCAACAGCACCTCAGTCAGTTCCGACGGTGCGTATACGGCTACTGCGAGTACTACCTATACCGTCACTGCCGGCAATAACACAGTCATCTATGGTTCCTCCACGAATCCCTTCGTTGGTATCAATACTACGAGTCCTACCCAGAATCTTTCCGTAGGCGGAGACATTGGGCTCATGCAAGCGACGAGCAGCTTATATATCGCTGGAACGCCGTTTCTCAGCGCTTCCGGTTCGATTACTTGTGTGGGTTTGAACGCCTGTTCGCGAGCAGTGGCTGCCGGCGGTGACCTCACTGCTTTGGGTTATCAAGCAGCAAGCGGAACTGTTGGTCGTTTTGGAGATACTTTTGTAGGTTACCAAGCCGGTTATGGACTAACCGGTGACGGTGGTGGCGGGGATGGTTACAGCGTTGCAATTGGTCAATACGCTCTGTCTTCTGGTGCGACTGCAGATTACGAAGTCGCAATTGGTTATGGAGCATTACAGCATACTACCGGCGCTAGTAATGTAGGTATTGGCGTTAGTGCCTTGCAAGCTAATACTAGCGGTTTTGATAATACAGGCGTAGGTGCGAATGCTCTAAAGGTTAATACCACGGGCAGCGATAACACTGCTCTTGGTTACAATGCGTTAACCGCAAACACTACTTCTACGAATACTACTGCTGTCGGGAGCCGTGCTCTTGCGGCGAATACTATTGGCTCCAGTAATTCTGCCTTTGGCCGCTCTTCGCTCCTTAATAACACCACTGGCAATCAGAATATAGCTGTGGGAAGCAACGCCGGCCAAACAATCACCACCGGTAGCAATAATACATTTGTTGGTTATACCGCGGATGCAGGTTCCAATAACCTATCGAATGCCGCCGCATTTGGTTATTTGGCTACGGTTAGGTCATCCAATGCTTTAGTGCTTGGTGCCACTGGTTCGAACCAACCCAACATTGGTATCGGTACCTCTACTCCATTTGCCCTCTTCACCGTAGCGACGAGTACAACATCTAATTTCTTTAGCGTTCTTTCGAGTGGTAAGGTGGGTATCGCGACTACGACGCCTGGCTCGCAACTTACCATTGCAACTGGCGATACCTACATCGCTTCTACTTCGGCAGGCGTGATCTTGCAGCCGGTTGCGGGTACCTGCTTCCGCCTCAGTCTCACCTCGAGCGGTGGTATTTCGACTACTTCCGTAACCTGTCCATAAAAAATATTACATCAACCCATGAAGAAATTATTACTTGCCGCCGCTTTGCTTGGTCTTCTGCCGTTTAGTGCTCATGCCGCAGGTCTTACCTATAGCGCTGATACCGCAATTTCGCTTACGGGTACGTCGCCGGCAGTCACCCTTACCATCGCGAGCGGTTCGGGTGCTGATACGGTTACAGTCAACACAACGGATGTTACCGTGAGTATTCCTTCGGGTACGCAATTTACCATTTCTTCTCCGTATTATGCTCTCGTAGTGAACGGCGCAACCTCAAACGCGGTGATCAGTAATGCTTGCGCGAGTGATAAGACGAATACGGTAACCGTTTCTTCTTCTAATACCTCGACTCAGAATCTCACGATTACCATCGCGAGCTATCAGTGCGGCGGTCAATCATCGAATGTGGGCAGTGGCGCTGGTGGGGGAGGAGGAGGTGGTGGCGGTGGGGGTAGCATAATCACGACTCCTCCAGTCGCTACTACTACGACCACTACTGCAACGGCGACTTCCACGCCATCGACGGGAACGGGAACGACGAATGGCACGGGTAGCGGCAATTCTGATATAACCGCACTTTTGAATCAGTTGATCAGCTTGATTAAGTTAGCTGACGCACAGGGTCTCACGATTTCTCCAGAGCTTAAAGCTATCGCGGGAATTGGCGCGACTGGTATGAGCGGTGGGGGAGCTGGCGCGGGTGGCAGATATTTCTTCCAGCATAACCTTCAGTACGGTATGCACGGTGACGAAGTGCGTGAATTACAACTCTTCTTGATCGGCAAAGATCTTGGCGCTGCGGCAAAGGCACTCCATGCCTATGGCGCAAACGGGAACTTCGGCAATCTCACCAAAGCCGCGCTCGTGGAATACCAAAAGGCGAAGAAGATTTCTCCGGCTGTGGGCTACTTTGGTCCCACAACGAGATCAATGGTGAACTCAGATTACTAATCTATTATTATGACTAAAAGAATTTATAGCTTTCTCGGTATTGCCGCAGCGGTCTTTGCGGTGAGCTCCGTTGCCGGTGTTACGCTCGCTTCACTCACGTTTAATAGTACGAGCGTGAGTAGTGATAACGGCTTAGTCGGTATCGGCACTTCTACTCCCGCCCATAACTTGGATGTGATGGGGGATATTGGTCTTACACAAGCGACGAGCAGTATCTATATCGGAGGAGTTTCTATGTTGAATGCCGCCGGAACACAAAACATCTTTTTGGGTGGTACATCTGGTACTGGTAATACTGGTAGCTATAATGCGGGCATAGGT
>CAZEJX010000005.1:0-23035 GCA_964512715.1 uncultured Candidatus Saccharibacteria bacterium | reverse complement strand
CCAATATCGGTGTCACTTCCTTCAACGGTTCAACCGGCACGGTGACGTTCGATCCCTATGTGCCCGGATTTATCACTGCGACTTCAACGGCATTTATTCCGAATGCCGCTTCATCTTCGTTTGCAAAGAATGCAAATAATCTCAGTGATCTCACCAACACCTCTACGGCGAGAACCAACCTTGGTGTGCGCGCCGGTACCGGCCTCACCTTCGATGCAACGAATGGCTTTGTAAACAATGGCGTTCTTTCCAATGTTGCTGGTTCTGGTATTACGGTGTCGTCGGCGACCGGAACGGTGACAATTACGAATAATGGCGTTTTGTCGTTTAATGGTGCGACCGGGACGGTGACGTTCGATCCCTATTCACAAGGATTTGTAACCGCAACCTCAACGGCATTTGCCTGGCGTGCAAATAATCTCTCGGATCTTAATAGTACATCCACTGCGCGTTCGAATTTACTGGGTACTTCTACGGGAGTTACCTACTTGAATGGCTTGGGTCTTTTTGTGCAGCCTTCCACCACAAACATTACAGAAGGTACCAATCTCTACTACACCGATGCGCGCGCGAGGGGAGCGCTCTCTGCCGGAACCGGACTTAAATACGATTCAACGAATGGTGTATTTACAAACAACGGTGTCACTTCTCTCGTAGCGGGTACGGATATCTCTGTTTCCTCTGCAACGGGTACGGTTACTATTTCAAACGCATTTGCATCTTCGACCTATCTCAAAGTCGCGAATAATTTGAGCGATCTTACGAGTACTTCAACTGCCCGTACGAACATCGGTTTTTCCGCCGGTACCGGACTTACGCTCTCTACCGCTGGTGTATTCACGAATAACGGTGTTTTAAGCTGGAATGGCGCAACGGGCACGGTAACGTTCGATCCGTATACGGCAGGATTTGTAACCGGTACATCTACTTCTTTTGTTGCAAATAGCGCGTCGTCATCATTTACGCGCAATGCGAATAACTTGAGCGATCTCACGAATACTTCGACTGCGAGAAGTAATTTGCTTGGTATCGGTACTGGCGTGCAATACCTTAATGGTCTTGGGCTCTTCGCTCAGCCTTCGACGACGAATATCACGGAGGGTACCAATCTCTACTACACCGATGCGCGCGCGAGGGGAGCGCTATCGGCGGGAGCAGGGCTCACGTATGATTCCTCGGCCGGTACCTTCACCAATATCGGTGTCACTTCCTTCAACGGCTCAACCGGGACGGTCACCTTCGATCCATATACGGCAGGATTTGTAACCGGTACATCTACTGCCTTCGTCGCGAACAGTGCATCCTCAAGCTTCACGCGCAACGCAAATAATTTGTCTGATCTTACGAACACGAGTACGGCGAGAAGCAATCTTGGCGTGCGTGCCGGCACCGGACTTATCTTCGATGCGACGAACGGCTTTGTAAACAATGGCGTTCTTTCCAATGTCGCTGGTTCTGGTATTACGGTATCGTCTGCAACAGGAACGGTAACGATTACGAATAACGGCGTGCTCTCCTTGAATGGTGCGACGGGCACCATCTCCGGATTAAATATCTACAACACGACAACTACTTTAGCGGCTGGGTCCGGTATCACGGTGTCCAATGGTGGAGTAGGGAATACTACGGTAACGAACAATGGTGTGCTCTCCTTGACTGCTGGCGGAAATATTCTCATGAGCTCTGCGACCGGTACACCGACGATCTCCTGGAATGCTTCGGTTGCTACCGCAACCATTACCAACCTCAACTTTACGGGGGCGACGGGCACAACGCTCAATGTAACGAACGTAACCTCGACGAACTTGAATACTGGGACTGCGATCATCGGATCGCTTTCCGGATTACTGAAGGGCACAAATGGCACGGTTGGCACCGCGCTCTCGACTGATTACGTTTCTTCTACTGCCGCTGGCACTGGCATCACGGTTTCTGGCACTACCGGTGCGGTTACTATAACCAACAACGGCGTGCTTTCACTCACAAACGGTGGCAATATCAATCTTTCTTCCGCAACCGGTACAGTGACGTTGTGGTTTAATCCATCTTTGGCAACCGCAACCATAACTACCGTCACTTCCACCTTGGCGAATGTTACAACCTTGAACTTCACGAACGCCACGGGAACGACATTAACCACTACTAATGCGTCTACGTCCGTTGCTAGCACGACTCTCGAGTGGATTACCGCGACTGGTACCCCTGGTCTCTATATAACAGGTACTCCGCAGTGGCGGGCGACCACTTCGCTCGTGCGCTTCGGGCCTTATGACATCGTAGGCGGTTCTGCCTCGGGTACGGTTTTGGGTGCTAATTACATAACGAGCACTGGCCAAGATTTCATAAACTTCCAGGTAAATTCCTCGTCCCTCTTTAAGGTAGATACGGGAGGAGGACTAACTATCGCTGCCAGCTCGACGCTTACAAATATAAACTTCACGAACGCCACCGGCACCTCTATTTCTCTCTCGGGATCATCCACACTCGCAAACTTGAACTTCACGAACGCCACGGGTACGACGTTGAACTGGGTTACGGCAACAGGCACGAACCTTAAGGTTACGAACTTCACCCTCGGCTCTGTAAACGGTTTGCTTCGGGCTACGAATGGTTCTGTAGGCGCTGCAGCTTCCAATGAGTATGTCTCCTCAACTTCATGCGGCGCAGGCTTAACCTGTACGGCAACCACCGGTGCAATTACCATAGCGAACAATGGCGTGTTGTCCTTAACTGGAGCAGGGAACATCAATGTAAGTTCCGCTACAGGAACGGTAACATTGTGGTTGAATACTGCACTTTCTACGTCCACGATCACGACCGTTACCTCAACCCTCGCGAATCTCACGGGTATCAACTTTACGACAGCGACGGGTTCCAATATCAGCGTTAGCGGCTCATCTACGATTGCGGGATTGAACTTTGTGAATGCGACCGGCACGAACCTTAATACTTCAAATGCCGTGATTGGATCCCTAACCGGACTTCTCAAAGGGACTAACGGTACCATTGGCACTGCTGCGAGCACTGATTATGTTTCCTCCACGGCTGCTGGCGCCGGCATTACCGTGAACCAATCTACTGGAGCCGTAACGGTAACGAACAATGGTGTGCTCTCCTTGACTGCTGGCGGGAACATCCTTGTGAGCTCTGCCACGGGCACGCCGACGATTTCTTGGAATGCTTCGGTTGCTACCGCAACCATTACCACTGCGACCACGACCAATTTGAACTTTACGAATGCCACCGGTACCTCCATCTCTCTCTCGGGTTCATCCACTCTGGCAAACCTGAACTTTACGAATGCGACAGGTACGACCCTGAATTGGGTTACCGCGACAGGAACAAACCTCAAGGTCACCAATTTCACCCTCGGTTCGACTAATGGCATCCTTCGTGCAACCAATGGTGTAGTTGGCGCTGCCGCATCGAACGAATACGTGTCTTCCACTTCCTGCGGTGCGGGACTCACGTGCACGGCAACGACCGGTGCCATCACAATTGCAAACAATGGCGTGCTTTCTCTCGCTGGCGCGGGTAACATCAACGTCAGTTCCACTACCGGTACTGTAACTTTGTGGCTTAATACCGCGATCTCTACGTCCACAATCACCACCGTTACCTCAACGCTCGCGAATCTTACCGGTATCAACTTCACGACGGCAACAGGTTCGAATATCAGCGTGAGTGGCTCGTCTACGATTGCGGGACTGAACTTTGTGAATGCCACGGGTACGACTATTAACGTGGTAAACGCCACCGCGACAAACTTGAACGCGACAAACGCCACGATCGGCTCTCTTACAGTGAGTTCGTGTATCGGCTGCGGAGCGGGACCGGGATCAAGTCCGGGTGGGTCAGATACAAATATCCAATTCAATAATGGCGATACCTTTGGTGGCGACGCGAATTTCATCTGGACATCCTCTACTCAGCTTCTTACGGTAAATGGCACTTCGACGGTGAACGGACTTCTGAATGTCGATATGGGCGGGGGAGGCACCACCAGTATTTTGCCGGGTACGGTGGCGAGCTTCAGCGGTTCCTCTACACAATATCTGCAGCTCAATATCCAGAACCGTTCCGCGAGCACGAGCGCCTCGACTGATTTCATTGCCACTGCGAACGATGGCACCGATTCGACGTTCTATATTGATATGGGTATTAATAGTTCGAACTATAACCAAGCGCAATATAGTATTGGGGGAGCTCATGATGGGTATCTCTATACCTCTGATGGAGGTTTAGCGATCGGAACTGCGTCGAGCTCCGCGAATGCTATCTTAAAATTCCATACGGGCACTTCTACCGCAGCCGGGGAGCGTATGCGCATTGATTCTTCTGGCAATGTCGCGATTGGTACTACCACTACTAATTTCTTCTTTACGATCGGTTCCTCGACCGCGAATGACTTCATTACCGTGACTCGCGGTGGCGCCATTACGTTATCTACGACAACAGTTTCCTCTCTCACTCTTGGCTCCGTAAATGGCATTCTCCGTGCCACGAACGGCAGTATCGGTGCTGCCGCGTCCAATGAGTACGTTTCTTCCACCTCTTGTGGCGCAGGACTAACTTGTTCGGCGACTACCGGCGCGGTGACGGTTACGAATAATGGCGTGTTGTCACTTACTGCTGGCGGCAATATCAATGTAAGCTCCGCCACCGGTACCCCAACCATCTCCTGGAATGCGTCGGTTGCTACGGCGACGATTACCAATTTGAATTTCACGGCGGCGACAGGCACTGTCATTAATGTGGCAAATACCACGACAACAGCTCTTACTTCCGGCTTCACGGTTTTGAATGGTTCGACCACCTTCAATCCAGGTGCGCCCAATGGAGTTCTTTTCAACCTTGGATCAAGCTCGCAGGTTCAGTTCATCGCCACTTCCTCGCCAAAGGTGGATATGGCGCTTTTCAGCAATGCTGGACAGGGCGTTAATACTGCGGGCGTAAGTGCGATACAGGTTACCTATGTGGGTGGCACGACAGCTTCTATTGAATCTTCGGCGCAACGCATTGATCTCACCCCGGGCAATGGCGCTTCATCAGTGTGGAATGGGCTCCGTCTCACAGGTACGACGACCGCTTCTACTACGGAGATCCAAAATGCACTGAAGATTGATACGTTCCCATCCGGTGTTTCGAGTGGTACTGATCGCGCCATCTTTATCGGAAGTGGTTGGGACCAGGGACTTTCTATTAACGGTGGCGGTGCGACTCAAGCAATTCTCGTAACTGCAAGTTCTTCGCCCACCGTAGATATGGTAACAATTGGAAATGATATCAATTCAAGCACAACCTCCGCAGGTGTGAGTGCTCTGCAACTCAATTATCGCGGCGGCGCGGCGGCGGTGGAGGCTTCCGCACAGCGTATTGATTTCACGCCTGGGACTACGTCAGGTGGTACTTGGAATGGATTGCGTATCGTCGCTTCAACTACGGCTTCGGGTGTTGTTTTGAATGGTTTGAAACTCGATACGGTTGTGCCTGGTGCCGGTACGGAAAATGCGCTTTTCTTTGGCACTGGTTGGGATACGGCATTTAACTTCAGTGATACGACGACAACGATTCAATTCGCGAATTCGACTGGTAGCATCATCAAGTTTACGAACGGTTCGACTACGCTCGTGGATATAAAGGCGATGGGTAATAACAATCACCCCTTCGGTGCGGCGGTAACCGCAGGCGCGTTTATCAGCCGTAATTCCTACTTCGGCGAAGAATTCCAACGCTTCCGTCCAGGCACTTGTACCGCGAGCTCCACGCTTGGTCGCGGTGACTATGGACAAAGCAACGCCCCGAGCGCTTCGGGATGCTCGGCGTATTCGGGTGAGTTGAGCTTGACTACTCGTATTGCTGGTACGGGTGCAATTAACGGCATCTTATCTTCTACGACTGCTGTAAACGGAGTAGAAGAATTTTCTTTGAATGGCGGTAATACAGATGCAGAAGCGAATGAATTCATTGGCCAAACAACAACTACTGCTATTGGTATGTTTGCGGCTGCCAACCTACCTGTAATCCAAATGAAGGTGAAAGTCTCTGCATTTGCTAACACGAGTCGCGTGGCTTTAGGTATCAGCGATATGGTTGTCGCTACGACCACTGTGCCGAATAATGGTATTTACTTCACGAACTGTACGACGCCAAGCACATGCGGTACGACCCTTGTTGGCGTAGTGAAAAACGGTACCACATATTCTTCTACCACATGTACGAATGCGCTTACTGCTAATAAGTGGGCTTTGCTACGTATTGAAGTTCGTGCCACTAATGATGTGCACTTCTTTATCAATAACGATACTGCAAGTGGTGGCGTGGAAACAGAATGCGGTACCGGTGTAACTGGTACGGCCCCGAGTGGAGGTTTGACGATGACCATGAATTTCTCGCAACAAGCTAACGCCACTCAAATAATGGATATCGATTACTTCCGTGTGTGGCAAGACGACAATGACAGCACGCCCAATATGGCGTGGTATTCTTCTTCGACACCTGAACTTCTCGCTACCACTACGCCTGATCTAAGCGCCGCTTCAGGACTTACTGAAATATTCAAATCAGATATTCCGATTCAGAATGGAACACTGGTTGCGTTGGACCCGAATGGCGGGGGAAAAATTAAACCCACGGATAGTGCCTACGATCCGGATATTCTTGGTGTCGTAGTTGGTGATGCGGGGCTTTCGATTGATAACGGTCTTTCTGCTGAAGCAGATTCTATACGAGTGGCGACGCATGGCCGGGCGATCGTGAATGCATCTGCGGAAAATGGATCTATTGAAGCGGGTGATTATCTTGCCGCTTCGCATGCGCCGGGTGTAGCTATGAAAGCCGACCGCGCGAGCCGCGTTATCGGAAGGGCGCTGAATGGCTATGCTGGTAGCGGTGTAGGGGTGGTGGTCGTGGAGATTGCCCCGTTTTCTTACAATGGCCCGAGCCTTACCTCGCTTTTGGATGGAGTCTCTATCGCACCTTCAGATATGTCAGGTTATGGTAAGCAGGTTCTTGCCGCACTTCTGGTGAAACAGGGTCAAGACGCGCTTTTCGGAGCTTCGACGACGCCTTCGGAAATGTTGGTTGATCGGCTTGCGGCAGGTATTGAAATGATTTCTCCGAGCGTTATTACTCAAGGACTCACCGTTGATACAATTTCTGCTTTGAACGATGCGACCACATTCAAGAATGACGTAATCTTCTTCGGGCGACCGTACTTCACGACCGACACGGCGGGATTCGCGGTGGTGAAATCCGGCGCGAAATCGGTTGATGTTACCTTCTCGAATGATTATCTTGAGCAGCCAATCGTGAACGCTACGATATCTTTGGAAGCTGGGGATAGTGCGGATGCTATCTTTGGCAATAATGTGCAATATGCGATTGTGAATAAGACTGCGCACGGCTTCACGATTGTACTCAATAAATCCGCTCCGCAAGATATTCGCTTCAGCTGGACAGTCTTCGCGGTAAAAGGCGCGAAGACGTTCTTCTCAGCGGTAGTTTCGAACGATAATTCCGGAACACCCGCACCAACGGATACTGGTACCAACTCGGATACTTCCGGAAGCTCAGCTCAAACTGACGCTTCTACGACGACTATAGATTCGACAAGTTCGGATGGAGTTGTGACTACGCCTACTACCACTACAGAGGGAGTGCCCACAGATACTACGACCACGAACTCAGATAGCTCCTCGAGTACTACCTCCGATACTCCGCTTCCAGCCGATACATCAGCCACCGATTCTTCCCTAATTACACCTTAATCAAGCAGTGCGAAGTCTTTATAAATGCGAGGTCGTAGTAGCGGGATGCACTAATCAGAAAACTGATCGGACAGATTTGGTACAGCTGTACCAAATCTGTCCGAAGGGGATTCGCGATTTTTCCGAGTTTTCTAATTGCGGAGTGAAAGATGTTCGATCCCGTTCGTAGGACTTGGCCTAGCCTTGCTTTGCTAGCTGCGAGAGGGAGCCTTGGGAGCACTGTCTCGCAATCCTATACGGCGAGTAGTCCTATCCACAAGCTAGGATTGCGCCTGGCTATAGGCTCTATATAATAGAGGTATGCAAATATCAAAAAATATAGTCCTTGTATTAACCCTTCTTGCGATCGTGGGTATTGTGGGATCGGTCTACTTCTACGCCCAGTACCAAGATATCCGGAATAATCCGGGTAAAGTCGGTCAGGAAGAAGTGCAGAAGCTCGTCGCACAGGTCTCCAAACTCATTGTTTTGCCCACGGATGAATTGCCGACTGTGGCAACGGTTACCGATCCGGAGCAGTTGAAGAGTCAGCCGTTCTTCGTAAATGCCACGAAAGGCGATAAGGTCTTGATTTACACGAACGCTCGTAAAGCCGTACTCTACGATCCGGCCCAGAACAGAATCATCGAGGTAGCACCGATTAACCTTGGTTCAAGCTCCGGAAACACGAAGGCTACGACGAAGACTGAAGACACTTCTTCTTCGAGCTCGCAGTAGGGATCGGGTAGGGAATACAAATAGACTATAATGAAAGGATGCGCCAGGCGCTCCTCGTTACGCTTGTTTTCTTGGTATGCGTTCCGCTCATCGTGAACGCTACCGGCTACTCTTCTACGAATTTTACTGTGGAAGATCCGGTAGTTGTTCCCGGGGGCGGATTTTCTTCGTCTTCGCATTATGGACTGCAGAGTTCGATTGGACAGGTTGCTATCGGGAGTTCGAGTGCCACAACATTTAAGCTGAATTCCGGGTTTCTTACTTTTCTGGGTCTACCGGCTGATCCGTCTACTCTAGTGGCGACCCCGATTTCAACGAGTGAGATTGATTTGTCCTGGTCCGATAATGCCTGGAATGAAAGCGGTTTTCGGGTGGAGCGTAAAACTGGTTCCGGGGGTTCTTATGCCGAGATTGCTTCGCTTTCTACTAATACCACTTCCTATAGTGACACTGGCTTAGCTGCAGGCACGACTTATTTCTACCGTGTGCGTGCTCTAAATACTGATGGCTACTCAGGTTACTCAACTGAGGCAGGTGCTACTACGAACAGTAACTCTTCCAGCGGAGGCGGCGGCGGGGGAGGTGGTGGAGGAGGGGGCGGAGGCGGTGGGTTTCCCACCGGCAGTGGCAGTGCAACCGTAACTATTATCGGTCGGGCCTACCCGCAAAGTAGTATTACGATCTTGATTGACGGTGCGGTGAAGGCCACGCCCACTGCGGATCAAAATGCATCCTTCTCGAGTTCTATTAACGCCCCCGCTGGGGTTCACAGTTTCAGCCTCTATTCGACGGATGCGAAGGGCCGCCGATCTCTCACGTATACCTTTACGCTCACGATTACCGCGAATACTCCTGCAGCCGTAGCAGGCGTTTTCTTAGCTCCGACGATTGATGTAGATAAAAGCGAAGTAAAGAAAGGTGATACGCTTACTATTATTGGGCAAACTGCTCCGGCGTCTGACGTCACGATCTACGTGAATTCCGAAACTGAGCTTACCAAGGCAGTCAAAGCCGGTGCTGATGGTGGTTATACCTTAGCGCTCAATACGACTCCTTTGGAATACGGGGATCACTCTACCAAGAGTCAATCTGTATTTACCGATGGCTCAGAGTCGGCTTTTTCGCAGACAGTGAATTTTAAAGTGAGTGATCGTTCGGTTCAGAAATTTTTGGTAGGGGACGCGAACAAGAGCGGTAAAGTGAATATTGTGGATTTCAGTATCTTGCTCTACTGGTGGGGCAAGAGCAGTGCTGACGCGCTTGCGGTTGCGGACTTGAACCACGATAGCAAAATTAACCTTACCGATCTCAGTATCCTGCTCTATTACTGGACCGGATAAATACTATGGTTCAACTTTATTTCACAAATGAACATGGTCTAACGCTGGCGCACGTGAAGACGGATCAACGTATAAATGCCTGGCAGGGAAAGGTTTTGCTTCCTCACGCTCAAACCGTAGCGATACGTGCCGGTCAGCAGAATATTATTTGGCAAGCACCGCCGCATTTTGATGCAGAAGCAATTACATTTTCAGGTGGTGTAGCCGGTGGGGTGGAAGGTGATACTGTCCTTTTCTCATTCCTATCTTCCGAAGCGACTCATGCATCCTATGCAGCGGACACCCGGGTGTATTTGAGTGACGGCAAAGGAACCGAGATTATTCCCGAGATGAGCACGATTGCGGTAGATGCTCAGGATGCCAAGGCGCTTCAGGCGAGCGACACGACTCCGCCCGAATTTTTCTCGCCGACACTCTATAGAAGCAAAGATATTTTTGGAGGTGAGCCGGTGGTAATTTTTTCGACCACCGATTCTCAGTCCGGCATAGCAGGTTATGAAATACGCGAGCATACCACTCACGGCGTAGAAGGCTGGCATACAGCACAAAGTCCGTATCTCATTCACTCGGATGTTCGTAGCGTAGAGATCAAAGCCCTGGACTATGCGGGCAATGAACGCATTCAAGACCTTTCCATAAACTCCTGGCAGCGACCTTCTCTTATCATCTTTGTATTCATCGTCGCCCTCGCAATAGGGTATACTGTATATATACGGTGGCGAAGATCTTTGTAAAACGTTTCTTTGTATTAGGCGCCTTGGCGTTTGTTTTTGGTTTTTTGCCGCATCACGCGTTTGCTGCGCGATACTATGTTGATCCGAGCTCGGGTGCCTACGCGAATGGCGACCGTTTTACAGTTACTCTTTATATTGATACGCAAGGGGACGCGGTGAATGCGGCAGAAGGAACATTCTCATTTCCAACTCGCTCGTTAAAAGTTGAATCGGTGTCTTCGGCCGGATCGGTTTTTAAATTTTGGTCCCAAGATCCCGCCTATTCAAACACTTCCGGCAATGTTTCTTTTGGTGGCGGATTGCCCTCGCCCGGTGTATCCTCGCCGAGTGCTAAGGTGCTTACCATTACCTTCCGGGCACTCGGTGTAGGTTCGGCCACGCTGCATCTCGAGAGCGGTGATATTCTTGCCAATGACGGTTTAGGAACTAATGTGCTTACCGGGAGCGCGGATGGTTCGTATACCATAACGGATGGATCCGCTCCGCCTCCACCATCAGAGTCTTCGCCGGAAGAGACTACGCCTCCTCCGACGGCAACTTCAGGGAGCACGGATACTCCGGGCAAACCTCATGTTTCTTCCGCTACTCATCCGGATGAGAATACTTGGTATAACGCGAATAAACTCGAGCTTTCCTGGGAACTCCCGAAAGATGTGACGGGTGTGAGTTACGGTTTATTCGATTCCACAAAGCACAGCCTGGCTGAGTCAAATCGAGGTCTCGTATCCGGCACCTCTTATGATTTAACGAAGTATGATGATGGGATTTGGTATTTCTACATAAAGTTCCAGAATGCCAATGGTTGGGGTGGAACGTTGAAGCGTCGGGTCAATATTGATCGCACTCCGCCCGGTCACTTTACGGTAGTGCGCAAAACGAGCGATGACCCCACTGACCCGCAGCCGATTTTCACTTGGTCCGCAGATGATGCTGCCTCAGGCATTGATCGGTATGAGTTTAAAGTAGATGGTGGAGCTTTCGCGGATGCCGCTCCGCTTGCCGCAAGTGATGGCACCTATCATTTGCCCGTCACCGGTCCGGGCGGCCATGTCTTGAGCGTCCAGGCCTATGACCATGCTGGTAATACGACCGAAGCCGACAATAATTTCGTTATCGCGCCGATCGCGATGCCGGTTATAACTGATTACACGAAGACCATTGCTGCCCCCGGTGACGCATTCGCGGCTCGCGGCACCTCGCTTCCGAAGGTGATTATTACACTTATGCTCGTGAGTGATAATAAGACTATTACCCTTACCACTGCAGCGGATGAAAATGGCTACTGGACGCTCACGAGCCGGGAGCATATCGGAGCGGGCACCTGGAAGCTTCAAGCTAAAGCTACCGATGCGCGCGGAGCGGAAAGTAATCTTACCCCGTCCGTTCAGGTGAGGTCAGCGAGTCTTTTCGGGAACATCCTGCCGTTTATCTTTGAATGGGGCGGGACGATTCTTGCTATTCTCGCCGCTCTGGCTTTACTCGTCGCAATCGCCATGTACATGATGCACCGCATACGCCTGTGGCGTTGGATGCTGAAACGTGACCTCAAGGCCTTTAAGGTTGAGCTTCAGAAAGATCTTGCTGAATTAGAAGATGATTTAGGGCCCTTAAAGGAAGCGAAAAAGACTTCTCAAGGCACTCGCGAGCGTGTGCGGCGTAAAGTAGCCAAGCTTGAATCCGACGTGGCTCGGGAAATAGAAAAACTGTAAGGCGGCTTTCGCTCGGAGCCTTCTTAATCGAATGTTCCGCTCTCTTGTGGGATAACCATCCTATGGCGGGAAAAATTGTTATTGTCGTGAACGGCTCTTCCGGACGGGCATCGCTTCCGGAAAAACTTGCGCTTTTGCGGAGTGCGGCAGAGAAACAGGAATTTCAACCCGAATTTCTTCTGGTTAAAAATGGCGAGGAAGCGGAGGAACGCGCTCACGAGGCTGCGCTTCGCGGAGCAAGCGTTGTGGCTGCCGCTGGCGGCGATGGGACGCTTTCCGCGGTTGCCCAGGGACTCATGGGAACATCCGCAACGCTCGGGGTTCTGCCGCTTGGCACCTTTAATCACTTCGCGGCGGATGTCGGCATACCACTTGATACTGAAAAAGCTTTGGAGATAATTCGAAATGGTGAAGCGGAAGCTGTGGATGTCGCGGAGGTAAACCGCAAGATATTTTTGAACAACTCTTCGATTGGTATCTACCCACGCCTGGTGCACGAGCGGGAGGAAGAAGAGCGGAAAAACGGAGGAAAAAAGGTGGGCGCATTCATCAAGGCATTCTGGAAGATCGTGCGCAAATATCCGTCGCTTACCTTGAAACTCAAAGTGGGCGATACGGAAGTCACCAAGAAAACTTCGTTCGTTTTTATCGGCAATAATGAATATATTCTCGAAGGACTGAGGATGGGTCGGCGGGAGGGTCTTAAAAAAGGCTATCTCGATATTGGAGTAGTGGAGCGATCATCACGTCCTCATCTCATCAGGGTCTTTTTCCGGGCGCTCTTTGGGCGCTTGCGTAATGAGGCTTATTTTGATGAATACAAAGTGGAAGAGGCACGGATTGATTCCCGCCGCCGATTTCTCTCGGTAGCGATGGATGGGGAAGTCAAAGTATTTCGGACCCCTTTGAATTTCAAGATTCGTCCCAAGGCTTTGACTGTGTTTTTGCCTAAGCTCGCGGGTTCATGACTTAAAAACCCTCACGAGGTGAGGGTTTTTAAGCAGCTCAGTCTTCAATATCTTCTTGGTCGCCTTCACTCTTCACAGTCTTATTCTCCGTCTCTTCCTGTTCTATCTCGGAGAGACGGGCGAAACCGCTTTTGCGTTCTTCCGCCATACGCAGGGAAGTTGTTTTAATTTTTCGACCAATGTGTATCAAGTGTATTGATCGTTCATGAATCTCTGATTAAAACTTTATTTTCGCTCGCGTTTCCCGTACCATAAGCCCCATGGAAACGAAGGATCTTCGGGGCGGTGAGCTTGCCCAAGCGCTCCGGGAAACAATTGAGATCGAACGGGATCGTTATGTCGCGGCGGGGATTTTGCCTAAGCTTGTTGCGGTAACGGCAGGTAATGATCCTGCGGTTTTGGGCTATCTTGAAGTAAAACGTCGCGCTGCGGAAAAGCTTGATATCCTTTTTGAGGTATTGAGCGCAGGGGATAGCGAAGTAGATCTTATTGGACTCATTACGAAGCTTTCCTCGGATCCTGCCGTGCATGGAATTATTCTCGAGCTGCCGTTACCGGTTGGTTTTGATGCGGACCGTGCACTCGAAGCAATTCATCCCGCAAAAGATGTGGATGGGCTCACGGCATGGAATATGGGCAAAGCATTGCTAAAGAGAGAGGACGAGGCGATTCTTGGCGCTACCGCACAGGCCTGCGTTCTACTTGCCGAGAGCTTTGGTCCTTTGGAAGGAAAGAATATTGGTTTAGTAGGTAAGGGGCGCACGGTCGGGCGGCCGCTCATTCCTATGCTGTTGAATCGCCGGGCAACCCTTACCGTGTGCCACTCCCGCACGCAAGATCTGAAGTCCGCACTCCAGGACTCTGCTATTGTTATCTCCGCAGTAGGCAAGGCAGGGATTCTGAATGCGTCAAATCTGCGTGAGGGGCAGATCGTGATTGATGCCGGTACGATCTATAGTGATGGCAAGCTTGTGGGCGATGTCGCCCCGGACGTGAAAGGCATTGTCGCCGCACTTACACCCGTGCCTCAGGGAGTGGGCCCGCTTACTACGGCATATCTTTTCAAAAACCTTATGCGGGCTATCCGACTTCAATATCCTCAATAAATTATGAAATCTCTCTGGCACAACTCGCTCGAAGGGTTCCGCGCTCGCTTGGCGAGCGCGGAACCAGCTCCCGGCGGCGGTTCCGCCGCCGCAGTATCCGCCGCCTTAGGCGTGGGGCTTCTCATTATGGCGGCGGAAATCTCACGAAAGAAAAAAGGAACAGACCCGGCGATTACCGAAGCTCTTCCAGAACTGCAATCGCTTCTCGAAACGCTTTCTTATCATGCGGATCGGGACATCGCGGCTTATGAAGCATACGTTGCCGCACGGAAAATGCCGAAAGATACCCAGACGGAGATGGCAGAGCGGGATAAAGCGTTGGTGGAGGCGCTCCAGGCGGCAACCGAGGCTCCGAAGGAGAGTGCAGAAGCGGCGCTTTCCGCGCTCCGTTTGGCAAAACAATTCGCTTTGATCATACCGGTACATATTCTCTCGGACGTTCTTGCTGGCGCTGAGCTTATTTCTGGTGGTCTAGTTGCCTCCCTTGCCATGCTTCAGACTAATATCCGTATTATGAAAGACGCAGACGATAAGGCTCGGTATAAAGAAACGAAGCAAGCAATTGAAAAAGAGACTTTTGATCTCCTCGCAGAGATTCGCAAAGAAATTAACGCCCGCCTAGAAGCATAACTGCGGCAGTCAGAAGCATTCCAAATACGGTAATCATAAACGCCGTAATTGCTACGCGGGGGTCAAATTGGCGCCGCTCCGGTAGTCTGTAGATGACGTAGCCTTCCTCAGATGGGGATTCGATATATTCCATCCATTAAAAGATAACTTTTGTTCTCGAGGGCAAAATGAAGAGATAAATTTTTTATCAAGATTTCATGAAATAGTACCCATGCCCCGCCTTGCCTCGCGGGGTGTAATCGGTATAGTGAAGGCATTATGCGGATACTTCTTATAGAAGACGATCCAGCTCTCGGAAAACTTTTGAAGAGTACGCTCGAGGAGAATTGCTATACCGTGGATTGGGAAGAAAATGGCGAGCGTGGTGCCTGGATGGCACGGGTCAATGCCTATGACCTCCTGATTTTGGATAATATTTTGCCCGGTAAGCTTGGCCGGGAAATCTGCGCGGAGCTTAGGGCGGCAGGAAAGTGTGTGCCAATTCTTATGCTTACCGTTCAGAGCGAGATATCGATTAAAATTGAAATGCTGAAGCTTGGCGCGGATGATTATATGACCAAGCCGTTTTACTCTGGCGAGCTTTTGGCGCGCGTTCAGGCGCTCCTACGCCGTCCACCACAGATCAAAGCTGAAGTACTGGAGCTTGGCGATTTGCATATGGATATCGGGAAACAAGAAGTAAGTCGTTGCAGTAAAGCGATTTATCTTACCCGTAAGGAATTCCAGCTCCTTGAGTTTCTGATGCGCAATTCCGGTAGTGTTGTTTCTCGTAGTCAGATTTTAGAGCATGTTTGGGACGTGAATGCCGATCCATTTTCAAATACCATCGAGACGCATGTGCTGAACCTCCGGCGCAAGATTGATAGCGAGGGTGTCCGTAAGCTTATCCAAACGGTACCGGGCAGAGGATATCGCATCGAAGCTTAAAACTACTGCTTCATCTAAATTTTATTTCTACTTCATCTTTATCTTATCTATTCGGTGTTTTGTATAGGATTTTCTTGCGTCCGCGCTCAGACGATGAAGATAGCGAGCGCCGGGAATTCATCTTAAATGTGATTCTCTTGGGCTCGATCGGCATGCTTCTCATCCTTGATGCCGTGGACTTGTATTATCGGATAAAACTTGGGAGCGCCGATAGAGGCATATCTTTTTTCATATTCTCGGGGATTCTCGCTGGATTCTGTGGGTTGTATGCGCTTTCTCGGTATGGCAATTTTCAGCCAGCAGCATACGCACTCATTGCGCTTTACTTCCTAAGCATCAGTTACGGCGCTTATCACTTTGGTGTGGATTTGCCGCCGGTGCTTCTCTCATACGCGCTTCTCATTGTCATTGCGAGCATCCTTGTCGGCACCCGGTTTTCATTTCTTGTGACCGGTCTTATTGCTGCATTTATTATTCCGATCTGGTATTTCCAAACGAGCGGGCAGATACCTGCAGCGTGGTATTGGAAGGGCGAAGTTCGTTTCGTGCAAGCTATTGAGTTTGCAATTATCTTCGCGATTATTGCTTTGGTTTCTTGGCTTTCGAATCGCGAAATCGAACGATCGCTCCGCCGAGCGCGGCGCAGCGAGATGGAGCTTAGGGAAGAGCGAAATCTTTTGGAAAAGAAAGCAGAAAAACGCACCCGGGAATTGCAAGAAGTGCATGTGGAGCGTATGAGCGAGCTTTCACGTTTCGCGGAGATGGGCCGCCTTGCTGGTGGCATGATCCATGATCTCTTAAGTCCGCTTACTGCTCTTGCCCTTTCCGCCGAAGAGCTTGCGAAGCGCGGTAGCGGTTCACCTGACATGGATGAACACCTTGATGCGGCGCTTACATCTGCGCGGCGGGTGGAAGATCTTATTTCTGCTATCCGTAAGCGTCTCAGTCAAAAGGAAGTGGAGATCGAATTTTCGTTGAACCGCGAGATCGGACACGCAGTATACCTCTTGAGCTACAAAGCCAAGAGAGCTCGCGTGAATATTGTATTCCATGCGAAAAGTGAAATTTCGATATTTGGTGATCCGGTGAAATTCAATCAATTAGTCTCGAATCTTTTATCGAATGCTATCGATGCCTACGAAGGTGTTGCAGCTCACGCCGCACCGAGAGACGTTTTGATAGATCTTTCTCGTTCTCACGATACTATTTGTCTCAGGGTTGCTGATACCGGCATTGGTATTCCGAAAAATCTAATAGATAAGATTTTCGATCCCTTTTTCACTACCAAAGAAGCGAGTAAAGGCACCGGGCTTGGATTGGTTACTGCAAAACATGTAGTTGAAAAAATTCTCGGTGGCACGCTTACTGTGGAAAGCGAACCGGGTGAGGGGACGACATTCACGATAGAATTTGCTGGCTACTATGGATAGTTCCAGTTTCTGAGTGCTTACCGTAAGAAAAGTTAAGCACAGGGTCGGTTTTGGAGTCGCGGCACATTCACTGCTACAATACCAGTATGAACAGAACTACAAACATATATCCGGAACATCTGTATGCTATGGGCGCTCACGAGCAGATTCTCTCTGAGGATTCTCGCACCTATGTGTTTCCGAAGATACGGGATTTGCCGGAAGAGGAAAAACCTCGCGAGAAGCTCGTAAAGTATGGTCCCGGGGTGTTAAGCACGCCAGAGCTATTGGCTGTGATTTTGGGCGTTGGAACACGCAAAGAAGAAGTCTTCCAAATGGCGAAGCGCTTTATTAAAGAATATGGCGAGGCTGCTATCATGCGCGAGCAGGATCCGAAAAAACTTGAAGCCGCTCTGGGATTGCCTCGCGGCAAAGCTTGCCAGCTTATTGCCGCTTTTGAAATCGGCCGGCGATTTTTTAAAACTTCTCCCAGGCCGGCGACGCTCCGTACCGCTCGCCAGGTATATGCCTATGTGAAAGATATGTATGAGTTGCCCAAAGAGCACTTGCGCGGTATCTACCTTGATGTGCATTATCACGTGCTTCATGACGAAACGATTTCGATTGGTAGTGTTTCTGCGAATATCGTGCATCCCCGGGAAGTTTTCCGCCCGGCGCTTGAGTACGGCGCCTCCGCGGTGATTTTGGTGCACAACCATCCTTCGGGAGTTGTGGCTGCTTCCGTGCCGGACAGGGAAGTTACCCAGCAGCTTATTGCCGCAGGGAAGATCATGGGCGTGCATCTTCTCGACCACGTAGTTGTGAGCAAAAATAAATTCGCGAGTATCCCTGCTGACTATGACGTATAACCTCAAAGATGCAGTAGCGATTTTAAGCACGGGTTTCGCCAAACAGGCGCAACTCGTGCGTGATAAGGAGATGAGCGAAGAGGATCTGCGCGCGTATTTCATTAACTCCTTTAACATCTTCATGACGAGGTTAGAGGAGCTTCGCGCAAATGATACCTTGTCGCCGCAAAGCGAAAAAGAACTGCGTTTCATGCTCGAAGCGCTTTTTTCCGCGAAGCATATCTTGATCGAAAAATGAATTTTTCTTTATCAGGATTTTATCTTCTGAGCGTAGACTAGAGGAGTGCCTACTATTTATGAATATCTCGCCCGGCATGGAGGTTTTCAGGCGTTTCTCGCGAGCGCGAAGATCTGTGGATTCAATAGGGTGTTAGAAGAGGAAGGACATCTCACCCTCTTCGTTCCTACGGATGAGGCATTTGCGAGACTATCGCCCTGTCTCTTTGACGCACTTCTTTCCCACCCCGAAGAGCTTTTGGAGCTTGAAGCATTCCACGCTATGCCAGAGATACTTCTATCTGAAGACATAAGTCTTTTGAAAGGCCAGGGTATTCTGGCGGGTAAATGGTTCAGCTATTACCATAACTCGTTTTTCGTGAATGGCGCGGCGATTCTTGAGACTGATATTCGTTGCGTGAATGGGATTGTACACGTGATTGATCGCGTGCTTATGCCAAGCAAGAAAAAGATATACGTGTAAAAGGGCGAGCTAGAGAGCTCGCCCTTCTTTTTGACGCCGTTCCGTTACCAGCGTAGCAATTCGAGTTCGCAACTCTTTTGCAGTCGCTTGCATGGAAAGTACATGGCTTATCCTATGATCGGGGCACTTTTTGTTCGGCTTGTTCGCTGGTATTTCACAGTTCCCACAGATCTGGATTTTGAATTTCGTCACTCAAAGCCTCCTTTTCTGTATTGAATATAGGATAAAAGGCAGTTCCCTGCAACTCGAATTCCGAGGCTTCGGGTGGTAGTATTCGAGCCATGGAGCCTCTTGCCGCGAAAATCCGTCCCAAAAAGCTCACGGAATTTGTGGGCCAAAAGCACCTGGTCGGCAAAGGCAAGCCAATCTACGAAGCGATCAAAAAGAAGCATCTCTTTTCGTTTCTTTTATGGGGTCCGCCCGGTACCGGCAAGACGACGCTTGCGAAGCTTTATGCAGATGCCTTAGACGCGGATTTCTATGAACTCTCGGCGGTATCGGCGGGCAAAGATGATGTGCGTCAGATTGTGCTTAAAGCAACCGCAAAAAAGCAGGGCCTGCCACTTTATAAACCAACCCTGCTATTCCTCGATGAGATTCATCGCTTCAATAAAGCCCAGCAAGATTACCTTTTGACCTATGTGGAAAGCGGGGATATTACGCTCGTCGGCGCGACTACTGAAAATCCAAGCTTCGAGGTAATCCCGGCGCTCCTTTCCCGCTGCCGCGTGTTTATTCTGAACGCGCTTGAAGCGGCGGATATTAATACGATCATCGATCGCACTCAGTTCACTGTAGATAAAGCTGCGCGGGAGTGGCTCGTGAACTTCGCGAATGGCGACGCCCGCCAGCTTCTGGGAGTACTCGATGCGACGGTGAGTCTTTACAAGGAGATTACTGTAGCGAATCTGGAAAACGCCCTCCAGAATCGTTTTATCCGTTACGATAAAAAAGGTGACGAGCACTACAACACCATCAGTGCTTTTATAAAATCCATGCGGGCTTCGCAGCCGGATGCGGCGCTTTATTATTTGGCACGGATGCTTGAGGCGGGGGAGGACCCGAAATTTATTGCCCGGCGGATGGTTATCTTTGCTTCTGAAGATATCGGTATGGCTCAGCCCACGGCGCTCGTGGTGGCAAACGAGGTTTTTCGGGCCTGCGAGACGATTGGCATGCCGGAATGTGCGATCAATCTGGCTCACGGGGTGGTGCATTTATGCAATGCGCCCAAAAGCAAGGCATCGTATTATGCCTATTTTGAAGCGTTGGATGATGTGAAGAAATTCGGCAATTTGCCGATTCCGAAGGAAATCCTAAACGCGCCGACTAAGCTTATGAAGGAGATCGGCTACGGTAAGGGCTATGAGAAATACACCAAGAAAGACTTATTGCCAGATAAACTCAAAGGGAAGAAATACCTGAAATAAGGAATTACCTGAAGGAACTCTTTTGTAATTCGCTTTCTTCCTTGGGCTCGGATTCGAGGAACTGTTCAGAGCTTATAATCTCATCAAATCCCTCGCTTGCCTCTGGCGGATGGTCCTTCAGCCATTCATGCATTTGTTCCAGGGCTTCGGCGGGGACCACCCGTTCTCTTTTCCCGTTGCGTTCCTTGGCTATCTCGAGCGGTGTGTCGAAAAACACGCCCTCGATATTTTCCGCGCCGGAGTTCTTCGCAAAATCGAGAAATTTTTTACGGTCTACCGGGTTTGCGAAGGTGGCGTCGAAGACGACCGATTTATTTTCACCGAGACGCACCGTGAGTTTGCGATATGCTTCCTGCCAGACCTCTTTATTGCGCGACTGATCCTTTTCATCTCCGCTAAATGCTTTGCGAATCTCATCCGGTGAGATATACGCATACCCATTGCGTTTTGCAAAGGCCTTCAAGATCGTCGTCTTGCCTGAGCCTGGAATGCCAATTCCCACAACAACTTTTTTCATTTTGTTTCTTGCGCTAAATATGACATGCGCCTCTGCCGGTTCTTTTTACGTACTGTTGATGATATTCTTCTGCTCTCCAGAATTTTCCCATGGGCACGATTTCGGTGACGATCGGAGCGATGTAAGCACCGCTCGCGGCAAGTTCGGCTTTGGACTTCTCGGCTAGTTCCTTTTGCTCGGGCGTATAGTAGAAAATCACCGAGCGATACTGCGAACCCACATCCGGGCCTTGGCGGTTTGGCGTGGTCGGGTCGTGAATCTGCCAGAAGCGTCGCAGGAGTGCCTCGTACGATATCTTTTCCGGATCGTAGGTGAGGTGCAAAGCCTCCGCATGGCCGGTGGTATCCGTGCACACGTTCTCATAGGTGGGGTTTTCGGTGTGTCCGCCTGCGTAGCCAACTTCGGTAGTTAAAACTCCCGGAAGTTTATCAAAAGCATCTTCCACACCCCAGAAACAACCAGCGGCAAAAGCGGCATCCATCATAGAATGAGAATTTAGGGTTTTGAGTTTTCGCGTGCCTTCAAATTAACATAGGAGAGCTCGGCGCCGAAATAGAAGATCATCGCGGAATAGTACACCCATAAGAGGAGCACGATGACCGTAGAAGCGGTGCCGTAGAGCGAGGCGGGGTTCGATAGTCGGAAATATGTGCCAATTGCAAAGTCTCCCAGAGTGAAGAGAAACGCGGTGGTGAGTGCTGCCGACATTACATCATGGGCTTTAAGCGATACCCGGGGGATGAAGCGATAGATGCTTCCAAAAAGCATGGTGCTCAAGAAGAAAATAAAAAGCGTGTTGCCGAGGATGTCGAGATTTCCTCCAGCGGCTTCCGGGAGATGGCGAAGGAGCGTACCCCAAACGAGGGTTAATACCGCAGCGCCGAAAAAGAGGAGTCCCGTCGCGAGAAGGAGTATAAAAAGCGCAGTGTTAGGGAGTACGCGCCGCCAAAAGGAGCGGGCGATAGGCAACGGTGTCTGCCAGATGCGGTTTAGAGAGACTTGGAGCTCCCGGAATGCGCCGAGCGCCGCAAAGAGGGTAATGAGTAGAGAAATGACTCCTATAAACACATTATTGCTCGCGTGATTGGCATCTGCGAGCGCGAGCGTGAAGCGTGCCACATCCGGGCCGATCACGATGCTTACTGCGCGGCTAATTTGAACTTCTGCGGCACTGCGTCCGAAAATAGAACTCAAGATTGCGATTACGATAATCGTGAGGGGTACAATGGAAAACAGGGTATAGTAGGCGAGCGCGGCGGCCATGCCGGAGGCATTGTCTTTGCGCCATTTCGTGAGCGTGTTGCGAAGGAGAAAAGGCATGTATCTATTATACAGATAAAGCCGCGTCTTACGACGCGGCTTTGAGATGCAGTTTTTGAATGCGATTGAGGAAAGCCTCAGTGATGCAGATCGTTCCATCGGGGAAGGAGATGAGAAAATCTTCGTAGTACCCTGAGAACTCGCCCATTCCTCCATCGTCGAACCAGGCGCCCATGAGACCGAAGAGTCCACCCCGGAAACCTTCTTCCTTACAGAAAGCGACATAGTCTTCGAGGCGAAACAGGTGCCAGACATCGCGCTTCTGGAAGAACTTGATCAGGTTTTCGGCTGTTGATTCAACCTCAGATTTTCCAAATGTACATGCGAGGGAATCAAGCGAAGATAAGTTTACGTCGTGGGGACGAAACTTACTTACCAGCCGCGTCTCATGCTCAATGATAGGGACCGGACTTTTGTATGGCTCTTGTTCCATGCAGCCCTCCTTGGCTGAGGTGCATTTAAACACAGGGTCAAAATCTCTGCAAGCTACTTAAGAAGCTCGGTAAATTTCGCCCGCTCCTCGTCCATCAGTGGTTCAAATACTTCGAATTTCTGGGAAGTTTCATAGAGCCCATCCTTAAACTCGCGCGGCCGAATGTGAAAATGCAGGTGATTCACTTTTACTTGGCTTTGCGGAATAAATGGCCGGAAGTGCTCCGTAATATCGCAGCCGCTCGCATAGCGCGTAAGGATCCGTTCCTGGTATTCAATAATAGTATCGAATATCTCCTTGCGTTCAGCTTCTGTAAGTTCAGAGGGTTTCTCAATGTGCCGCCTGGGAACGATCAGGGTATGCCCGGGCATGAGCCGGGGATTTGAAAGAAACGCGTAACAGGTCGCGCGATTTTCAAGGATGGATTCTTTTTCAGTTTTGGTAATACAAAAAGTGT
>CAZEJX010000004.1:0-23142 GCA_964512715.1 uncultured Candidatus Saccharibacteria bacterium | reverse complement strand
TTGATTGCAAAATTATGTATTGCGCATCGTGAGCCCTAAAGCATTCGCAAATAAGGAATTCAGTTCGGGGACGAGCGGCTCAACAAGCGAGGGGTACTGAAACTTGAGAAACGGAGCAGCTTTGACGGTGGGAATCCCCAACTGATCCGTCATATACTTCTGGATTCCTAAAAGATTTGCGCCGCCGCCGGTTACAATCGCCCGCTCTATTTTTGGTGCCGCAGGGAACTGGGCACGATACGAAGCATCAGCCCGTCTCACCTCACTCAGTATAGCATCGAGGTAGGGCAGCATTATTGTGGACGATTCGTAGTTTGGACCGGTACCGATAATCCCCCGCTCTTTCTTGAGTTCTTCCGCGCGCGCCGGACTCACTGCAAGACTCGTAGCCAAAGCTTGCGTGAGTGAACTGCCTGCAAAGTCAGTCTGCGCGGAGTATTTAATGAATCCTCCCTCGGAAATAATAATGCCGGTGGAACGGCTACCGATATCAATGATGAAGGTGGGCGTCGGGTCGGAAGCCGCAAGAATCCGATTTAAACTCAAAGACTCCACTTCGAGCGATTGTAAAGTTAATCCCGCTGCGGAAAAAATGGATTGATATTTGCGAATCTCTGCTTGCGGTACGGAAATAAGGAGCACCTGATACATCGTGAATCCATTTTCATCTTTATATTCCCCCACTTTGGACCAGTCCAAAGCCACTTCTGAAAGCGGAAGCGGAATGGCTTGCCGCGCCTGAAACGCAACTGCTTTTTCCAAATCAGCCGGATTCATCTGCGGCAAGGAAAGCATCGTCGTAAACGCGGAAAAAAGCGGCAGTGATGCCACCGCGACATTCGTGCTCGGCTGCATCTTCTTCAAGAGTACTGATAAAAAGTTTCCGGCTTCCTTATCGAAAAGCTTCAGCGTGCTGGTCTGAAATGCAGTATTTGCCCGCGAGACAGATCCCCGGCTCTCTAAAATACCGTAATTCAAGATTGCGGGCTTCAGACCGCGGGCGGCGCGCTTTACCTCTACCGCCTTGATAGAGGTGGTGCCGATATCAATGCCCAAGACAGATCCGCTTTGTCTTGATAAAAAATTGAACAATCTCATGTATAGATAGTATACATGATATTCGCCTTCCTCTTCGATCTCATCTTTCCGCCACGCTGCGCGAGCTGCAACACGGTGATTGTGCGGGGCGGCGCGCTCTGCGTCGCCTGCCGCGCGGGCATACCATACTATGACAATCTCTTTTGCGGGCGCTGCCGCGCCCGCATTCCACCCGGCAGCATGCGTTCAATCTGCCATCCATCCTTTCCTTATATACTCGGCGCAGCGACAAGGTATGAGGGTGCTATAAAAGACGTTGTGCATGTATTGAAGTTCCAAAACATCCGCGAAGCGGCTTTAGAGCTGGGCAACCTCCTTACTACCTATATAAAAACTGCGCGTGTTCCGACCGAAGAGAGAGCGCTGATCTCCATTCCCCTCTCTCGCAAACGCCTTAAGGAGCGGGGCTACAACCAATCCGAGCTCATTGCCGAAGTTCTGAGCTCTACGTTTACCCTGCCCATTGTCCACGCACTTACCCGTACCAAAAATACCCACCCTCAAAGCCATATTAAGGGCAGCAAAGAACGCTGGAAGAATATTGCGGGTTGTTTCGTTGCAATCGAGGAACGCGTCCCAAAATATATTTTTCTTATTGACGATGTGTGCACATCCGGCGCCACCCTCTACGAAGCTGCGTTGGTTTTGAAAAAGCATGGAGCAAAGAAGATCATCGCTTTAGTAGCAGCAAAGGCATAGCATGATCTGATTTCAGAGCGGAGGTTTGCACTTTTTGAGGTAGTAAGACCGGCCTAGGGTTTCACGAGCCGTAGCCCCTTCATCTTGGCTTCATACTGATAACGATACCCTGAATCCCAGCACGTTGAAAAATCTCACCTCTACCTCGTCCAAACGTCCAGAATCGGTCGGCGAGATATTTCCACGTGTGAATTTGCCTGCGGGAGCGCGTGTCGCGCTTACCGGAAAGTGAGGGCTGAATGAGAGATATTCATTCAGGGGAAATGCTTGAGCTGCAACTTATCGAACGGAGGGAAGAAGACTACGAGGAAAGACCAACTGCAGTAGAAGAAAGCACTAGTGCATCTGCTCCTCAGGCTCCCCGCCTTCATGTAGGCGGCGGATCCATCCAAGCAGCAGACATCATCTCATTTCGCAATCTCACCTTGCTCGGTTTCTCATTTGAAGAAGCAACTTTGGTAAGCCACGTCGCGAAAATCGAATCCGAAGGACTCTGCGAGGCGGGACTCACCGCCAATCATGTCCTTCAATCTATAAGCATCGAAGTCATGCGCCGGCGGGGTTTGGATAATCATCTCGCGGACAAGATGCAGATCGCGCTTGGCATGCCGCGGCGCGGGGCACTGAGCGTCGCTGCCGAACTCATGAATGGGTACTGGCCATGGAGGCTTACCCTGACCGTTATGATCGGCACTTCCGGCACCGAACTTTCCACTTCGCTCATTTATGTGCGTGGATTCGGTCGCCAGATGATCTGGAGACTTGTGAGCAACCGCTCAGTTCCCCTACCGAACCCGATGGCGGAATTTTATTCCCGTTTCGTCGCAAACAATATTTTGGGAAATTGCGGCGAGATCAGCGATAAGATCATCCGCTACAGCAAATCGGCAGGCCACTTCGTTGCCGCCCAGATAAACGGCTGGATCGAAACGTTTAAGGATATACCCACCTACGTTCTGCCGTTCAATCGCCCGCTCACCAAAAACTCGATCGACCTCATAAGCACCTTCCTCATAACCGCACGGTTCACGACGAGCCCCATCACGGTAAACTACGAGGATTTCTCCGGCACCACTCGCGAGAAAACCGGGTACGGGATACTCACGTTTATCGAACCGGAAGATCTCGCGCGGGAAACGGGCATCCCCGTCCACGCCCGTCATCGCCAAACTGATCAGGCAGAGGGGGGTTCCGGCGCACCCTTGAGCGGCATCCAGGATGACATCTGGGAATGCGCAATGCTTCTCGATGCTTTTCCGGATGCAAATGCGGTACTCCACATTAACGGCGGTGGCCAAGCGAACGGCCATATCAAAAACCGCAATGGAGTTTCCGTAGGCGACGACTTCGGACCTTGTGCCGGCCTCATCAATCAGGCCGCGGAGGTAACGACTGGAGATTTTCTAGATCGCGACGGCAAATATGCCGCGGAAGGTCGTATTCTCGTTTCGCTTTTCGTGCGTATCCTCGCAAGATATCTCGAACTCAATCAGCGGAAAGCGGGCAATGAAGGCATCAAAGCTTTCGTAAAGTTTTGCGCTGAGGAATGCATGGAGGAAGCTGGGACGAACTCTGACGAACGTGCCCGCATGGCCTCTGATATACTCGCGACGGTAAGCGAAGTAGTCGCGGTGATTCTCATCGCAAAGATCAAAGAGCTCGCCGCAAAGACCGGGACTCCGGAAGTAGTAGAATTTTCCGGCGGTGCATGGTGGAACAAGCATCTCACCCGGCGCTTTCAAGCGCATTGGAAACTCTGGTTCAAACAGGAGCCGGCGTGGACAACCTTTGAAGCAATGCATCCGGGAACGGGTGCGAGAAACGACACTAAGGAGGATTTGCTCTTGGCGCAACTCAGTCACATGGGAAGCGCCGGGCAGGGTTTCGCTTCAGTGGCAACGGGCGTAAGCTACGTTGTCCCCGGCACTACGTTTTAGATTCATGGGCGCCACGCTAAGCGTGGCGCCTTTTTTAATTTTCTCTGTCCACTGTTTACTGTCCACTGCACCCTGCACCCTGTTATACTATCTCTATGTCTGGCATCCGTTGGTCCGCACCCGAATTTGAACATCGCCCAAAAACCGCCGCATGGTATTGGACGACGATTATCGTCGCGGTAGTCATGTTGGCGTTCTCGCTTTGGAAATCTACCCAAGCTGATACCAATACCGCCCCATATCTGCTCTTCGGTGTTTTTGTAATCGTAGGAGAAATTCTCGTGATCGTCTGGGGGGCGGCGGAACCCCCTATCGTGCATTTCGAGCTCACCGAAAAGGGTTTGAAAGTCGGTGAACGGCGGTTTTACCCTATGCGCGAGTTGCAATCATTCAGCGCCGATCTTGAAGGTACCTTCGATGAGGCTTATCCGGATGTCGTTCTCACTTTCAATCACCACTTCCGCACGCCGCTGCGTATGAAGGTGCCTATGGCATGGCTCCCCGAGGTTAGGAGGGAACTACGCGCCCACATTCCCGAACACCACTTCGAACCCGGTTTTATGGAAATCCTCGAAAAGTATCTGGGGTTTTAAGACGTCTCTTTGGTATGTCAGCGATAAAATGACACCTCTTCGGGTGGTATTTTTATACAGCTCTTGCATTGTATTACGTATGTAATACAATGTCATACATGGACGAAAACAAAGACTATATTATTAACTTACGGGTGTCACGGGATACGTATGAGAAGATAAAAGAAAAGGCCAAGGAGAACCGGGAAAGCGTTTCAAACCTGGTCCGAAAAGCTATCGAGGATAGCTCTGAAATCATTTCCGATCTCTCGGGGGAGCTCTTTGGCAAGGGCCGTAAAGGAGAGTTCAAAGACGTGGTGAGCTACCATAAGGCCAAGACGGCTAAAGAAATGGAATGCGCGAAATGCGGTACTAAAATAGCCTCCGGCGAAATTGCTACCATAGGCGAGACGAGAGGTGCAAAAAAGTACTTTTTCTGCGAGAATTGCCGTTAAATGAACGAACTTCAAGAAACCAGCTCCCTCAAAAGAGCCTGGGAAATCAGCCGGGTGGGCGCTAAGTACTTTATCTTCCCCAACCGAGAGAAGCGCTCTTTGGGTCTACGCCTGCGCCTCGCTTGCGAAGAGCTAGGTTTAGTTTTTATCAAGCTCGGGCAAATTTTGAGTACCAGATACGACCTCTTGGATCGCACTGATTGCGAAGAACTCCAAAAACTTTTGGACGAAGTTCCGCCCATGAATTATGAAACAGTGCGCGAGATATTTCTGAACGACTTCGGCAAGCAACCGGAAGAAATTTACGCGGAGTTTGATCCGCAACCGGTAGCCGCTGCTTCTATCGCCCAGGTCTACAAGGCCAAACTTACCGACGGCACCACCGTGGCAGTTAAAGTTCGCCGCCCAAGAGTGGATAGGGCTATAAGAGCTGATCTTGCCATTTCTCGGAAATTATCTGTCGTTGCGCGCTGGTTTTCAGCCGATCTCCGATATATTGATGTGGAAAACATTCTAGAGCAAGTTCAAGGATGGCTAATGGAAGAAGTTGACTTTACGCAGGAGGCGGAAAATCTAGAAATCGTTGTGCGTTATCAACATGAAAAATGCGATATTCTAGGAGAATATGCTGATGCGATTGTTTTGCCTCGGGTATATAGGAATTTCTCAAGTAGCAATGTTGTAACAATGGAATTCATTGAAGGAGTCCCGGTACGTCAATTCAAGACTCTAGCTAACGATCCACGCTACGACGTATTCGGTTCTCTTAAAGCATTCATGGGCGCGATGATGCGCGGATGGATGTATGGAGAAAGTGCTGTATTCGCAGGAGATCCGCACCCTTCCAATCTTTTGCTGCTGCCTGGAGGCAGGTTAGGAGTCCTGGATTTTGGGCTACTTGCGAAACTTAACAAACAATACATTCAAGAAACACGAGATTTACTTCTCGCGGTGTATTCACAAGATGTTGAGCAATCGATCAGAAAAAGCCTTGCCATGTGCGGAGTTTCATACGAGCAATACGCAGATCTTGTCCGAAAAGATATGCAAAAATACCTCGAAAAAACGAAAACGAGCGGTATGGGCTACTGGTTCATCGGGTTTGCTAAGGTGTTCATGAAATATCGAATCCCATTTCCTTACCAGCTTGTACTTTTCGGAAGGATGCAAGCAATTATTGAAGGTCTTTTCGAGACAGTGGCCCCCGGCGTTACTACTCTTGAGGTATTCGGCGAAGAGTTAGAGCGGGGTTTACGCAAGCAGTTCTGGGAAAATTTAAAAGACATCAACTTTCCTCCAGCACTTTATGTATTAAGCGAGAAAATGAAAAAGAGTCCCGATCTCGTCGCCGGATTAATTGATAAGTATCTCGATGATCCTCTCCGCGCGATTCATGACATCCGCGAGGCACTGAAGGTTTGAGCCCGATCTATCCAAACGAGTGGCTTTTACCTCACGCGATTGCCGAAAAGTAAGTTTTGCTTTAAAATAGCAGAGCTCATTGCTCCCGTCGTTCAACGGATAGGACGCAAGATTGCGGATCTTGTAATTGAGGTTCGATTCCTCACGGGAGCACAAATGCAGGTTTGTATCTAAGAGCTCGCATCTCTGGTCAAATGAAACTGAAACGCTTTCTAAAATTCTACCTTGTAATTGCTGCAGGGATCTTTGTCGAAATCATTGCAGACGCATCTCTGAAGCAGAGCGTGAGCGGCAACTTTTTGGAACTGTTCTTCTTGGGCATGATGCTCTATGGACTCACAGCATTTCCCGTTGCCTATCTTTTCAGGAAAGCTGATTTTGAAATTGTATTTATCTTATGGGAAGCTCTGGGCATAATTCTTGGTCTTGGAGTAGCCACTTTTTATTTTGGTGAAAAACTCACTCTTTATAGAGGCTTAGCCTTGTTGTGTGCTATGGGCGCGATGATATTCAGCGAACTTTAATATGCTTCCACTTTTCCTCATTATCACTGCTTCCTGCTTAACGGTAATAGCGGATATGTATCTCAAGAAAAGCGGACGCAAAAACCAGAAAGAAATTATGGTGGGCTTTATGCTCTACGCGCTTATCGCCATTCCTACAGTACTGGCATTTAAATATGTCCAGTTCGGAGTTTATTATTTACTCTGGGAAGTGTTAACGACTTCGATAGCTATTTTTATTGGAACATTCTACTTTAAGGAGAAGTTTACTTCCTATCGCTTCATTGCGATTCTTTTTACCTTAGCAACCATTTTTCTAATGTATCAGTAATATCGCTGGGAGAGTGCGAGAAATTCCCTTGAGGAAGGTTCCACGGTATCGCATCTGCTATACTCAAACTCATGAATCATATTCCCGATTCTGAGCTTAACGTTCCGCAAATCAAGAAAGGAATCTACAAGCATTACAAAGGCGACGAGTGTGAAGTGATGGGGATCGCCCTTCAGAGCGAGACGCTTGAGCCTTTTGTACTCTATCGGCATGTGACTGGGAAACGTAGTAGTGAAACTCATTATTGGGTTCGTCCCTATGCTATGTTTTTAGAACAAGTTGAAATTGACGGTAAAACCATGCCGCGGTTCGAATTCGTGAGAGAGTAATCATATGAAATCACTTGTACTCCTTCTTCTTGCCATTGCAGTTCTCGTGTTCATCGGCATTCAAGTTTTTCAAAACGGCTTTCGGCATGGCGTAGAGAGCGTCGGGATTCCTTCCGCTCCCGAGTACCGATCAGTCACTACAACTCCGGGACCGCAGGTCTCAAATACGGGCACAAGCGGAGGAGGAGTCGCACCGACGAATTTTCAAGGGCCAAGCGGTCCACCGCATATCGTAGGCCCCAGCGCACCGCCACCGAATTATTAGGCTTGAGAATTTAGGATTTTGGATTTAGAATATAGCGACCACAAAAGCGGCTATCGTATAGTGGTAATACGCCACCTTGCCATGGTGGAGCCAGGGGTCCGATTCCCCTTAGCCGCTCCGAGTTAAGTTTAAACTGATAAACCAAAAAACCGCATCTGCGGTTTTTTGGTTTACGGGTTCGAAAGGAGATCGAGTGCCTGGTCTACGCTCATATCCGGCGTCGAAGTTGGCGCTGCCGATTGAGCAGGAGTCGAAGTAGAAGCAGGAAGAGTTGAAGGAGCAACAATCTTAGATTTCACCGGAGTCGCTTTCATAACTTCATTACCCGAGGAGCTGAAATTGTCATAGCTCACATCCGCAAGCTGAATCTGTATATCAATCGCCTGTGCTTCGGCCTGGAGGCTCTGCCGATCTAAGAACCCTCCTTCGCGCGCGATAATTCCGCGCAGCGAAAACGCTCCGCCCATGAGCAAGATGATCACACCGGTAAGCGCGATGGCGGAACCGGATTGGATAATGCCGTAAACCACTTCTTTCCAAGCAAGCCATCTGCCGCGCTTCGGCTGTCGCGCCAAAATCTCCTCGCGGGAACGAAGCGTGTAGGCAATGTCCGGTTTGATCGTTTTAAGTTGTTTCAATACTTTTTCTAACTGCATAGCCTTCAGTGGGGGTTTCGATATCTACAAATGAGAGTTTATCCTGTAGCTCCTGCATACCGCGATGCTGCAAGAGTTTCACCGCACCTTCGCTCTTATCGAGCGCAAGGGCGGTCTCCTTAACCGAAAGCTCGTCTACGAACCGCAAGATAATTACATCCTGCTGATCCGGCCGCAAGGCACTAATCGCACGACGGACTTCTTTGAGGAGCAGCGCTTGCTCGGCGGAAGCCTCGATATTTTGCGAGCTCTGAATCGCGTCGGGGTCTACTTCTTCAAGGGACGACGTCGGCCGCCGGGAACGATAGTGGTCAATAACCGTATTGCGAGCTATGCGGTAAAGCCAGCTCGAAAACGGATGCCCTTCATGGCGGTAGCCATGAATATGCTCCCAGGCAGAGAGGAATACATGATGAGTAAGGTCTTCCGCTTCTTCCCGTCCGCCAACTTTTAGGTATATAAAGCGGTAAATCCGGGAATGGTAGCGGTCGTAGAGCACGCCGAAGGCATCGGCGCCCCCTCCTTTGGCCTCTGAAATCAAAGCGTCATCCTCTATCATAGAAAACGATTTTTCGAGTGTATTAGTTACGTGACTTACGAGGTATTCTAGCTTATTTGGCTAAAATCGGGTATACTGGGGGTATGTTGAAAAACAAGGCTTTTTTCGGATCTCTAGCGGTTTTAGCCATGATTTCTATAGGTTTTCCAAGCGCTCAGGCGGCAGATAAAGCCCCGGCGCAGGACCCTTGCTCCTTTGCCCCTAAGTTTGCCCGCTTGAGGGCTATCCAGGCCGATGGCGACCAGGACTATATTTCTGCCATCCGGGCCCAGCTCGATGTCCGCAAGAGCATCCTCCGCGCTGCCATCGATTGCGCCATGAAAGACGTAACCGTGCGAAAAGCGGCTCTCGACACTATCTCCCCCGAACTCAAAGACTCCAAAGCTCAGAGCGAGATAGCCAAGGGCCTGAACGACAGCATTGATTACTATGCCGCAAAGCGCACCATGATTGATAATCTCGGCATCAAAGGCACCCAGGACGTTGCTCGGGAAATTTCAGATTGGCGAACGTCGCACTATAACCCACTCATTTCCGAGGAAGACAACCTGCTCCTCTGGAGTAAAAATCAAGCACTCTTTGATAAAGCTGAAAACCGCGCCGATCAAATCAAGCCTATCGTACTCTCGCTCAAACTCGTAAACCAAGACGATATTCAGAAAAACTTTTCGGATGCGGAAGATAAACTGAAGGAAGCACAGGATAAGAACGATGCCGCGAAAGAAGCCATCCTCAAAGGCGACGATGCTTCCGGAGATATCAAATCTTCCCTTGAACCGCTCGCAGTAGTGTATAAGAAATTCCTGGATCTCTCGGACGCGCTCAAAAAATTCGTACCGTAAGTAGTGAATAGCCAACCCACAAAAAATCCGCCGAGGCTCACTCGGCGGATTTTTTGTATTTTTAGCGGGCATTCCGGAGCGCGACGGCACGAGGCATAGCGAATCTTGAGCAGGAAATTATGCGTGCCCGCAAAAGCATAAAGCCGAGCTATTTAACCGCATCCTTCAAGCCCTTACCGGCACGGAATTTCGGCTTAATTGAAGCCGCAATCGTGATCGTCTGGCCGGTTTTCGGGTTACGTCCCTGGCGGGCAGCAGCTTTCTTCACCGCGAAGACACCGAAGCCGGAAATAGAAACTTCCTCGCCGCGAGCCATCGTAGAAGTAATCGTATCAAATACCGCATCGACTACTCGCTTCGAAGCGGCCATGGTATCGAGGCCTGCATGCTTCATGACTGCCTCGGCTAATCCATCTTTGTTCATGTTCTAATGTAAACTATCAACTATTTCGCGACCTTTTGGGAAATTATAGCAAAACCAAGCTGAAATCAATACTTTACCCCCAGCTCTAGTATTTTACCCCAAGCTCATCCAGAGCTGGCTTTAGATTCTGCCAAATCGGCAGTTCTTTAAGGTTAGTTTCCGCAACGAGTGTCTGGAACTCCTCCTTGGCACAGGTGGTATTCCGACCCAAGTAGCAGGTTACAGCAAGTTTCAGCCGTACCTCCGGAATCTGGTCGTTGATCTTATTGTCTTCGGCAACAAGAAGCGCCTGTCGTAGACGGCTTTCCGCTTCATCGTACTTGCCGAGTTTGTCTGCCAAAAGGTTCGCCGCTTCAATGTTCGCCTGAATCATCTGCGTTTTAGAGCCCTTAAACGCCGCGAGGTCATACGCGGCTTCAAAGTAACGCACCGCCTCAGCATAATCATGGTCGCTGTCCCGCTTGAAACCGCCAAGCGCGAGGGCCTCCTTAGCATTCACCGGCGTGCGACCAAGTGCTGCGGCGGTCATAACTTCGAACCGCCCTGTCGCGGCATCACCAAGACTGTAGGCTAAGAGTCCATAGGTGAAGTGTGGATCACCGCTCTCTGGATTCAATGCAATCGCTTTCTTAAGAGCATCTACCGCTCCCTGATTGTCGTGCTCCATGATGCGCTCGCGGGCGAGCACGTAATAAGGCTGTTGGCGAAGCGGCGAGAGCCGCATTGCCGCCGCAATCTGATCTTTGGCCTTGGTAAGATAGTCCGTCTGCCCGAAGGGAGTAAAAGTCACGTACAAATCGGCGAGCGAAATGCGGTAGATATAATCGTCCGGGTGGCGACTGACTGCAATCTCCCCTTCCGTTGCCGCCTTGGCCTGCAATGCGTCGAGATGCGGGTAGACGAGCCCCTGCTGAAACGCTTGTTGCAACGTTGACCCGTAATCTTTTCTTACCGCATCTTGATACGGGGTATGAGCACCAAGCGCAGCCTGCCAGGAAACACTGGATGACTCAAGGAGACCATTCAGGAAATAATTAATACCCCAGTAGTAGTTATACGACATAGTGAGGATGGGAATTGCGTAAAAGAGCGCGAGGCAGAGCGTTAAAGCAAGCACCACTCCGGACGCCCATTGCTTCGCTCCCGAAACATGCGCATCCGCGACGCTCACTTCACTCACCCGAGGCACTGCTTCCTCGTAGGCATGCTCCACGAAAGCGAAAAACACTGCGAGCATAAGGTAGGTGCCTATGGTATCGAAGGAGATTGTGTTCTCGAGTAAGTACGCCACCATACCGGCACCAAGAAAAGGCACTATGGAAGCGAACTTTCCCCGCCTTGAGCGCCAAAGCTCATACCCCCACATTACGAAAAGACCGAGATAGCTCACGAACCCCAATATGCCCCCGGTCTCGAGCTGCTCCAAAAAAACATTGTGAGGTTTATCGAAGTAGGTTCCCTCAAAAGAAGTCACAAGGAGCTTTGGGTCATAGTGCGTATTGAAAGGAATATTGCCGTTCTCCCATCCCCAGCCAAGAAGCGGACGATCCTTAAACCCCTCCCAGCCCGCCCGCCACGCCAGTAAACGATCCTGTACATCCGACTGCGAACGAGAAATAGTCGCAACACGGGAAAGTCCAGGCACTTTCTGCCAGACACTGTTCTTCCTCGTCGCGACGAAAAGAGAAGCCACAACAACGCCAATTACTACAAGCGCGAGAACCGTACGGCGTGCTGGCCCTCTAGATTCGATACCGAGCCAAAAGAGAAGCACAAACGCGCCACCCACAAGCCCCAAGATAATGCCGATCGTCTGCGTGAGGAGGATTCCGAACGTGACCACAAGAACACCCACCCCAATCCATATTCTTCTTGCCGATGCTCTCGCTTCACGCCAAAGCGCCGCACCCAGGAATACATTAAAGAGCAGATACGCGCCCACAAACGATGCGTTGCCGAATGTTCCGCCTGGACGCGGTATACTCTGATTTAAGAAAAATCCCTGGAGTCCCCACTTCGAAAAAACCACCGTAAGCGAAGTAAGAACCGAAGCAACGAAAGAGACCGTGAGGAGTCTTCGCCAAGGAACTCCCTCTCGAAGCGTCGGCACTATAAGCATGAGCGCAAGCACATGCAAAATTCCAAATATGCCGAAGGCACGATCCAGCGTGCTCCAGAAGGAGCGGAAAAGATCCGGTCCATGGAAGGCAGATATGAGAAGCAAGAGAGTAAAACAAACGATCGCCCAGAAGAGCGGCGTACGGCGCGGCAGATAGCGTTTATTCGGCCAGTCTACAATGAGAAGCGCAATCCAACCCCCCACGATGAGCTCCGTAAACACTTCGAAAAATACGATCTTCGGCACACCGAAGGGGAAAAGCGAGTAGCGGAAGAATACAAGCGGCGTAGCCCCGACGAGCGCATACAAAAACCAGCGGATTGTTTTAAGGAGTGTGGATTGCTGCATAGCCAGTATTCTAAAGGAAAAGCGAGCCTCTTGACAGCCTATATTGACATCCAAGATAAAAGGGTATATAATAATAACGTTCTTTGAAATGATCTCTGAACGGCTATAACCGGTGCCCTACCGGTCAACCCACCGTGCTTACGAATTGTCGTGAGGCGGTCCTTGAATCGTCAGGGAGAGCAAATGTCAGTTCTCGTTATTGATGTCGAAACCCTCCGCAAGAGCATCCTCTATCGCCTGCACGCTACGAAGCGCTCCAACCAGATCCTCGTAGAGCGCATCCTTCTGGAGTTTCTCAAAACATACATCGAAGGCGCAGGTTACATCCGCGTGAAAACCAATCTTGGATGGAATCTGGCTGATATGGTGGCATGGAGTACTAAGACTATCATTGATCGCGAGACATTCAGCTGGGAAACGGTGTGCGAAATTCTCGAGAGCACCGATCTCTCACCATTCATCGCTCTGGGCTATCGGGAAGTATATCCCATAGCCGAAGGGTTCCTGACCAATGGGTGGAAGAGAAAGCTAGCTTTTAAAGGCAGCTGCAGAATCGACGCCAAGGTCATCCTCTGGATCGAGGCCCTTCAGATACTCGAAGAAGAAGGCATGGAGCAACTTTTCAGAGATTCAGCAGCATAGAATCCAACAGCGCGGACAATTGTCCGCGCTGTTTTCTTTCATAAAACAAAACCCCCGCCGAAGCGGGGGTTTTGCGAGTCGCCTCGCGACCACGAAACATTAGTTGTAGCTGATGTTCGTGATGACGAGCGGCAACGACGTCGAAGCGAGGTCGAGACCATTGGTCGTCGTACCATCGCCCCAGTTCAAGTGCGTGTTGCCGGACTGCGGAATCGACACCGTGAGACCCTGCGCCTGGTTCGCAGCATCGTAGAAGGCGTTGGAATTCACGCGCAACTTCAATGTCTTAGTAGAACCAGCCGTGATGGTCTGGATGTTCGAGCCCGTGTACGTGAAGGACAAGGTGCAGGAGTTCTGACCGCCTGACGTGCAGGTCGAAGCAGAACCGCTGGCCCAATCCGAACCCGTGTTCGGGTCGATGATGTCCGCCGTCACAGTCGTACCAACGGATACTGCCAAACCTTCAAACTTGAGGGTGATGGAGTTGACCGTTACGTCATAGCCAGTCGCAGTCAAGTTGAGGCTCGCAATATCATCAACACCGCTCGGAGTGCGACCAGTGGTCGCGCCGATCGTCGAAGCAGTAACCGTGAGCATGCCGCGGAGGATCGTGTCGGTGTTACCAACAGCGTTACCCGTGGTCGTCACAGCAGCATTCGAGGAAGCGCCGAGAGCGGTTACGTTGTTCGCACCAATATCAAAGTGATGCGTTACGTTATCCGCAGTGGCACCAAGGGAGTTGAAGGTCGCTACGTCTGCAGTCAAAGCGAGGATCGCGGAACCGTTCTGAGGAACGATGACCGGAGTCGCAAAGTGGAACTGGTAGACATAGTGAGTCGTATCCGTCGAGGACGCTGAGGCTTGCGCCGAAGGCGTACCCGTGCAGTTCGTGCAGGTCAAGGTAACGTTCGTGAAGGAAGACGGAGCGGAAGCCGTACCGATCGTGTCGGTCGCGGTCAAGTCCGTAATCTTCACGTTCTCGAGATTCGAGGTCTCGGCGAAGCGATAGGTCGCAATGGCGTTCGCAGTGGAACCCATGACCATCTGCTTCGACGGAGCCGTCGAGGAATCAGTCGAGACCGTTATCGAGGCGCCCGAAGAGACAACAACGTTCTGACCCGTGACCGAAGTCGGCGAGCAGGAAATGTTGGTGTTCGTCGAAGTGCCAGTACCGCTGCAGGAAGTGAGCGTGGTAAGCGTGGTCTTCGTGCCGGAGGAAGCGCTCGAGAGCACATCCGCGTACACATCAACCGTCTTCGTCTGACCAGCCGGGATGTTAGCCGTACCCGAGAAGGTTACCGCCTGGCTCGACGAAAGCGTCGCCTGGGTGGAACCGAACTGAGTGCCGCCAACCATCAGCTTGAGGTTTTGGAAGTCGGTCGAAGACGCCGAAGTCGTGATGGTCACCGTGTAGATGTTCACGCCTTCAGCCGAGGACGCCGAAAGGTTGAATGAACCAATGCGGACGTTCGTCGCGCCCTTCGCATACGTCGGAGCCGCAAACGCAGTGTTTTTCACTGAGGTCAAGGCGTTCGACGCAATCGTGAGCGCAGCACCCGAGGACGAGCCGGAAGAGGCCGTCTGGTTCGAGGTTACGCCCGTGAGGTTCGAAGAGTTGCCCGGAAGATCAACTGTTACCGAAGTAGCGGCAGTCGTCGAGATGATGTCGGACTTGACCGAGATCACACGAGTCGTGTTCGCCGGAACAGTGTAGTTGATGTTCGAGCTCGAAGTGCCGAAGTGGCAGTTCGCGATGCGATTCGACGGACCGGAGCCCGAGAGATCGCACTGACCGCTCGAAGAACCCGAAGCGATCGTGTTGATGGTGGTACCAATCTGGACACCCGCATCATCCACGAGCTGGATGTTCTGGAGCGTGCTGGTTGCCGCATCACCAACAACGGTGAAGCGAACATCCATGAATTTCACGCGAACCGATTCGCCGGCCGCATAGATGTCAAACTTGGCCAAGGTGACGCCGGAACCGCCCTTCGCGATGTTACCGGTCGGGGTGTTGGTATCGGCAGTTACCGTGATTTGGCCCTGCTGGATGGTTACCGTTACGCCAGCGCCGCCGTTTACCGATACGGTAACCGGGACGTTGTACTGGGTATCCACCGCGTAGACATCGTAGCTATTCAAGATCTCAAACGCGAAGTTGTAGCTCGGAGAGCCCATGACATCGGCGAGGATCTGAATGTTGGAGCTGCCAGTCGAGAGGCGCGCCGGGTTCGACGTAAGGTCGAAGTAGGCGGAACCATCGGCGGCAACCGAGGCGAGCGTGGAACCAACCTGGACACCATTCACCATGAGCTTCACGTTGCGGATATCCGTCTTGTTGGCGGAACCGATAACACGGAGGTTCAAAGAAGTGAGGTTAACCGGGCTGTTGTTAACGCTCGCGGTCCACTGCGATACGAGTACGTTTTGCGCACCCGCAGTCACCGTAGTACCAACCGAGGAAGACGAGATCGTCACCGACGCGATGGACGGGTTCGACACGGAGGTAACCGTGAAGATGTTGCCCGAGATCGGGAAGATGCCAGTCTCGTTTACCGTAGCATTCGCAGCATCAACCGACGTAATGTCGTTGGCCGAGGCGAGCGAGAAGCTTACAGTGTTACCCGCGGAAAGATTCGTTGCCGGATCGATCGCGAGGGTAAGGGTGCGGGTCTGGCCAGCAGGAATCGTCCACGAAGTGGCAAAATCAATTTTGCCGCCCGAGATGGACGTGTACTGCGCAACCACCTTGCCGCTTTCTACCAAGTATGCACCAGCGATCGAGCTGTCAGAGATGACGCCGTTCTTGGTGAACTTGATGTCGTTAACCGTTACCGCGCTCTGGGTACCAGCGGTGAAGTTCACCGTGAGAACCGGAACGCGAGCCGCTGCGGCGTTGGAGCTCGAGATGAGCGAGCCGGAAGCGGGGTTGGTCGGAGCGAGGCTGACCATGAGGCCAGTTGCCGAGACCGTGCCGGTGCCCGTACCAGTACCAGTTCCGGTACCAGTGCCCGTGCCCGTGCCAGTACCCGTGCCGGAACCAATGCACATAGCATTGATGCGACCGCGGGTGATCGGACCAAAGTAACCGGACGCGGGGCTTACGCCGTTCGCGGCCTGCCACTTCGCCAACGCAACCTTGGTTTTAGTACCAAAGTAGGTTGACTCATTGCCAACGGAGCCGGCGCCCGAAGCGGACACCATAGCACCATGGCCGTTTAAGAACTGCTGCAAGGCTTTAACATCCGTACCAGAAGAACCCACCGTGAGGGAGCGGGCGAACGACGAGCACGAATTGCCAGGGCCAGTAGACCCGGAAAGTCCTTGGAGCTGAGCCTGGAGCTGGGCGATCATGGCTGCGATCTGATCAGCAGTCATGGTCGTCTGCGCGCTCACAGGCATGGCGGAAATGGCAAAAACTGCCACCAACGCCAAAGCAGACAATTTAAGGAATTTAGGCATTACTTGTATATTTTATGTTTCGACTTTCTAACTTAAGTATCGACCACTGAAGGCCGTCGACCTTTCACGATGTTTTTACAATTTCGGTGCTCCCCTCCCGCTCCCCTTTCAGTGAGGAGAAAGGCTTGCGAGAGAGAAGATTTGGTATCTGAGTTTTAATAAAAAAGCTCGCTATGAAAGCGAGGCTGAAACAAACAGGTGCTAGTTTAGGGGTGTTAGGTTCTAGCAACACTAGAAAAGGCGGAATGCTCTCGCATCTCGCACCTAACATCTTGCACCTCGGTTGTTTTTGGCTCAGCCTCACTTCCGAGCCTTTATGTACTTAGTGTAGCAAAACTAGACCATTTTATCAAGTTCTAGCCCGCACACATATAATAGAACGAAGATGAAGATAAAATGTTACGCCTTGCCTAGGACACCGGGATCAATGAAGCCCACCCCAGGCTGCCCACTATAATAGTGCTCTATAATATGTCCCTGGCCCTCCATTTCCTATCCGTTCAATCAATCCTTCTTGCACCAAGCGCTGCAAATCGTATCGAAGAGTCCGTTCCGATGTATCAGCTAGTATCTCCTGGATATCCCGCATCCGGCAATTGCCGGATTGCCGGACTTTTTGAAGTATCTTACTCTTCCTTATTGTAAAACCTTCCTCTCCTTGGCTATTCGACTGAGGAATGATAGCAGGTCCGTGAGCTAATTCGGCAATTGCCGAATTATCGTTTGCCTGATTATGCCTATCATCCGCTCCTCCTGATTCTTCCATCCAAATCGAGGAAATATCTTTCCGATAGGCATCCGAAGGCTTCCTATGTCCTTCCGGAAATAAATCTTCTTTAGTAATTTCTTTGGGTAAGTCCGTTTTTGAGCTTTGAGGCAGAGAATTCTTGAAGGCTTCTAGCTCATAGAGCAAAACCTCCGCACCCTGCAGAGGGATTATACCGATATCCCTTCCAAAACCAACCATATATTCAAGTCTTCGTAAGGCATGCCGCAATCCGGCAAGGTCATTGCCCAAGGAAACAGTAAGGATGGACAAGCTTTGATCTTCTAAGCTTTGTCTCATTGCCGGATTGTCTAAACTCCCACCAAGTCGGAACCCGGCATATGCCAATGCGTAGCAATTTTTTATTAATTCTTCAGAAGGCATACTCTTTTGCCGAATTCTAGAATGACGCGGCAATGCGAGTCAATAGACAAAGCCCCACCAATTGGTGGGGCAAAGACTACATGGTAAGAGGGGATGTCCTGGCAAGGGCGAGCCGGCTCTGACTCACCACCTGTTCCCGAAAGGACTGAAAGAATTTCGGCAGATACTCTTCGGCTTTCTCAGCAATCACAGCCTTGATCTCATCGGAAATCTTGGGGGCACCTGGCACTTCTTTGACTGAAACAGCCTTCGGAACTCCTTCGAGAAGCTGGACTTCCAAAATCCAGCTACAGTGGGTAGTCACTTCACCTTCAAAGATGAGTTCTCCAGAAAACTGGTAGTACACCAGCGATCCGCGAGTGACTTGTGTGGGATGATCTGCCATCCCGAGTTGAGTCAAACGTCCTTCCGCGATTCTCAGAGCCTTAGTAATCAACCGCATATGCCCATCCGTCCTCTCATTTAAATTTGTGGCAAGAGCCGAAGCGAAGTATGCCGAAAAATGAGAGCGAAGTCAATCTAAAGCTTCCAACTGCTGATGCTTAAAATAATGCCGATCACAATGAGGAACGCGCCGATATGCCGCAAGCGCCGCGTTTCTACAAAGATCACCCCAAAGAGTTCGAGAGTAAAAAGCAGGCATGCTTGAGAAATGAAATCGATCGGTAAAAAGAGAATTGCCATAGAAACCTCGAAAAGAATTGCGGCAGAGACGAAAGCGTCGAGCGTTGCGTGAGCGCGTACTTCGCCGTCATCGCGCCAGGACATCCTGCGACTCAGTACATAGAAAAGCGCACCGATACCCAAAGCTCCTCCTATCCCCAAAGGCGATCCCCAATGTGGAACAGCACGGAAAAACTGAAGCGCCGAAGCAAAAAGCGCGAGAAACACGAATATCTCATAGGCAAACGCCCGGTCTACCACCTCTAAATCTTTGAGTGCGAAAAGAAGCGCGAAAAGGAGCACTACGGCCCCTGCGGCAAGAATGCCCTGAGACAAAAGAAGCGCCAAAATAAGAGCCGCAAAGAAGGGCATGCGCGTCGCTTTGGGGCGAAAGAACGGTATCAAGTAGAAAGCAAACGCTATAACCACGAAGAAAAGCGCCCCCGATCCGAAATCGAAGGGCGCGAGCGCGTAGTGCGCGAGACCAAGAACAAGCCCTCTAAGAAGAGAAGACCAGGGCGTCCGCTTTGTAATTGACTTTAACTTTTCCTCCATCTTTGAGCTCACCGCGGATTATTTTGTCCGCCAATCTATCGAGAATAACTTTCTGAATCAAACGGCGCAAGGGGCGCGCGCCAAATTCCGGATCAAATCCCTCTTCCGCAAGGTGTTTTTTAGCCGATTTATCAATCGTGAGCGTAATCCCCCGCTCCTTAAGACGATCCTCAATCTGGCGAAGCTGGATATCTACAATCGATTCGATATTCTCGCGGGTGAGCGGATTGAAAATCACGATTTCATCAATGCGGTTCAAGAATTCCGGCCGGAAATTATTGCGCAAAGAATCCATGACTTTGGAACGATAGCCTTCTTGCTCGCCCGCGGCAGATTCAGAGGAAGAGAAGCCTAGGGTAGACATAGCTCGCATGTATTCCGAACCCACGTTCGAAGTCATGATGATGATCGTGTTCTTAAAGTTCACCACCTTACCTTTAGAGTCAGTAAGCCGTCCGTTATCGAGCACTTGAAGAAGTAGATTAAATACTTCCGGGTGTGCTTTCTCGATTTCGTCAAAGAGAATCACGCTGTAGGGACGATGGCGCACTACTTCCGTGAGCTGTCCTCCCTCTTCGTGACCCACATAGCCCGGCGGCGAACCTACCAAGCGGGAAACCGCGTGGCGTTCCATATATTCCGACATATCAATACGCACCAAAGCCTTTTCATCGTTAAACATGAATTCCGCAAGCGCCCGGGCGAGCTCTGTTTTACCAACGCCGGTAGGACCTAAGAACATGAAGGAGCCAAGCGGCCGGCCGCTATCCGCAAGTCCCGCGCGGGCTCGGCGAAGCGCGTTCGCCGCCGCAGTAACCGCCTCATCCTGGCCAATCACCCGGTCCTTAAGGTGATCTTCGATCTTAACAAGTTTATCCGTTTCGGTCTCAAGCATGCGCGCCAAGGGAATCCCCGTCCAGGTAGATACCACCGCCGCCACATCCTCGCGATCCACCGCTTCCTTAAGGAATTGATCGCCGGCTTCCTTCTTGGTTCTTTTCGCGCCGAAATTCGAGCGTTCGAATTTATCAAAATCTTTCTGCGCCAAAGGCAGCTCGCCGTAGCGAATCTCTGCCACCCGCTCCAAATTGCCTTCCCGCTCCATAACCTCCGCTTCCCGACGGAGATTCTCTATTTTCTGGCGCAGCGCGTGCAATTTCTCTATCTTGGTTTTCTCGTTTTGCCATTTGCCGGAAAGCCCATCGTTTTTCTGACGCAATTCGCCTAATTCCGCGTCAATTTCCGCTATGCGCTCCCCGCTTTTCGCTTTGTCTTCTTTGCTCAAAGCCTGGCGCTCCACTTCAAGACGGGCAATGTCCCGGCGGATGCGGGCGATTTCCTTTGGCAAGCTTTCGGATTCCAGGCGACGAGCGGCGGCAGCTTCATCAATCAAGTCCACTGCCTTGTCCGGTAAAAATCTATCCGTAATATAGCGCGCGGAAAGATTGACCGCTTCCACGATCGCTTCGTCCGAGATGCGCAAACCATGATGGATTTCATATTTCTCTTTGAGACCGCGCAAAATCGCGATTGAATCCTCAATTGAAGGCTCATCCACCATAATCGGTTGGAAACGGCGCTCAAGCGCGGGGTCTTTCTCTATATATCTCTGGTATTCCCGGATTGTGGTCGCCCCAATCGCATGCAATTCACCACGCGCAAGCGGCGGTTTCAACAAATTAGAAGCATCCATGGCGCCTTCCGCGGCACCCACGCCTACGATTGTATGAATCTCATCAATGAAGAGAATAATCTTGCCAGCGGACGCTTGCACTTCTTTTACGAAGGCCTTCAGACGATCCTCGAATTCGCCCCGAAACTTGGTACCCGCTACAAGCGATCCCAAATCCATCATCAAAATCTCCTTATTTTTCAAGGGTTCTGGCACATCGCCCGAAATGATCCGCTGCGCGAGGCCTTCCACAATTGCGGTTTTACCCACGCCCGGCTCGCCGATCAAAACCGGATTGTTTTTCGTGCGGCGGGAAAGCACCTGCATGAGACGAGTAAGCTCATCTTCCCGGCCAATCACCGGATCGAGCTCGCCTTTGCGGGCTTTTTCAGAAATATTAATCGCGTATTTTTCGAGTACCTGGAACTTCGTCTCTGGCGTCTCATCCACCACCCGGGTGGTGCCCCGAAGCTCCGTGAAAATCTTCATTGCCATTTCCCGGCGCAATCCCGCCCGCTCCACCAGGTGCGAAGCAGTAGAGGGCACTTCTAAAATTGCGAGAAGCAGATGCTCGCAGGAAACGAACTCATCTTTCTCTTGCGCCGCTATTTTAGCAGCCTGATCTAAGAGTCGCATAAGCTCCTGGGAAAGATAGAGCTGGCTCACATTCGCCATATTCGTGAGCTTCGGCATCGCGTCCAGGGCTTCCTCGATATCATCGCGCAAAAGATCCACATTCACCCCCGCGCGGGTGACGATGGGAATAACAAGCGAGGATTCATCGGTTAGAAGCGCCATCAAAAGATGGAGCGCCTTCAACTCCCCGTGGTTTTTAGAGGCAGCGAGTTCCTGCGCGTTCTGCAATGCTTCCTGGGCTTTGATCGTGAATCTATGAAAGTTTGGCATGTTTATATGTTTGTCATTCTGAGTAAAACGAAGAATCTTCTCCCAGAATTCTCATATGATACTGGATTAGCAATCTCGATGCAAGACTGCCAATGCGCTACGGTCTGCTGCCTCATAGACATATGGACTCACAATGCCTCTGAGGCAGCAGACCTCCACTAAGTAAAAACTATATTGTACTGCGACGTTCCAAAGAAGAACTTATTAAAAAGTATTCCTTTCTTTATGAGTATAGCATTAACTTACTACAGGCATTGACCCGATTTTATTTCGCACATTTGACGGGCATTATTCAATAAGATATAAGAGATATTAGCAAGATTGAAAGGATCGCATATGGACGAAGTTCTGAAGCAGCTTCTTGATTTCATCGCTTTCCTAGTGGCGTATCTCATCATATGGAAAGTAGATCCGTTTCTTCTGAAACTCATCAATCGTCTGTTTCGAGCTCTGAATTGGATGACGGGCAAGGATAATCTCTATTTTGCTCGTTTGGGAACAAGGGTAATGCAGCCAGTCGCGTTACTCTATGCTGTCTTCGCTCTCTATGAGCAAACATTCCTCAAGAAATCTAATCCCTTCACGCTTCCGTGGTACACGATATTTCTCATGCTTCTCGCATGGGTATACATAGTGTACTTGCCCAAATACATCGATAGAGTGGCACGCCAGAAGGAAAAGGAGCTTTTGAACGCAACGAAAGACCTCGCTCTCGAGAAAAAACTAGAATCCGATCGAAACTTCTATACAATGCTGCCTTTCCTCGCGTTCCAAGAGATATTCGGCTTTCGCGCGTTCTGTTGGAAAATCCTCATTGGTGCGTATCTCTTCGTTGTGTACGCACTGAGCGCAGAACATCCTCCCTACTCCAGAAGTCAGGTCAAAGCGTGGCTCAGTGGAATTTTTTCTTCAACAAGAGAAACAATCGCAGCAACAAGCGAAACATAGGAGGCATTCATGGGCTCACCCTACGGACATTTCGAAGCCAGAGATTGCAGCGAGTATTATTGGTTAGATCAGCAACGCAACAAAGTTCTCCAACGAATCAAAGCACGAAGGAAAAGACTTTCCAAAAAAGAACAACTAGCGGCCGACGTACTGAAAACAAGCGGCAGAAACGAAGAACTGAAAGCTGCGCTTGAAACACTGCGCCGCTTCAACGATTGACAGCTACGGCGGCCTCACGGCCGCCGTTTTTTTCTCAAGTTCTCAGTATTATATAATATAGTATATACTATATTATATAATATTTCCGATCGCTACTCCGCTCGCTCCCCCAAAGTCACATTCACGGTCATCCTATTTTTCCCACGCAGCACTTCAAGCCGCAACGTGTCGCCGATATTTTTCCCCGAAAGCACTTGCGAGAGATCTTTATCTTGGAGCGAGGCACCGTCAATCGAAAGAATTACATCTCCATCTTTGAGTCCCGCTTTATCCGCAGGCGAGCCTTTTACGACGGCAGGACCACCGGAATCACGCGAAAGATACGCGCCGTAATCCACACTCACGCTTCTCTGGGTAGCAAGCGCA
>CAZEJX010000003.1:0-24696 GCA_964512715.1 uncultured Candidatus Saccharibacteria bacterium | reverse complement strand
TTCCCCATCATGGGCTTCTGACCTTCCGGTTTCTTGCCATTCATCATCTCCGGACCCGGCATCGGCTTGCCCTGAAATATCGGCTCATTACCGGACTCCCCTTCATTCGCATAGGCGTGTCCAATGCCAATCGCGAGACCGGTGAATAACGCCAACGCCGCAAAAATCGCAAAAGTTCTCTTCATATATAGAAATGTTAATTTTGACCTTTTGTATAAGTATACAAAAAGGCGCGTCGAGTCATACTCGGCGCGCCTCTATATTTAGTTCTGGCGCAACCGCTCTACTTCCCTTTGAGCTTCCGCTTGTCTGCGTTCCGCATCGCGAATAGCAGTGAGCCGCTGATGCTCCCGGAGCTTGAGCTCGTGTTCTTTGAGGAGCCATGCGGACTTGGAACCCAAGTAACACGCTTCTTCGATCGTTGCCACGGCGCGATCTTCACTCACCGGATGCGATCCTTTTCTGAAACAATTGCGCAGAGCGAGCTCTTTGAGTTTTGCGAGACAGGGTTCGTCGAGACGAAAGAGCCATTCCCGCAAGAGATCGATCTCGCCAAGGAACGAGAGCACTTCTACCATCCATGGCTTCGCCGCTTCGATACGGCTACGAAGTGCCGCGATCTCTGCTTTCCGCACTTCCTTTCGACTCTCATCCCATGGCTCAAGACTGTCATCTTCAAACATCCAGAGAGCGCTTGCGAGATTCAGAAGGAAATCAATCGCGAGTTTTTCGTTATGACTTCTTTCGCTAAAAGAAGAAATATTCCGCAAGACCAGAGATGTTTTCCAGCGATTTTCTTCAACCCTGAAAAAACTTTGAATGATTGGAAAAAGTCTTTCAGAGAAGATTGTATCCTGCCAAAATGAAAAATCCCCGCCTCGCTGTGGTTTCTTCACGCATCCGATTCTCAGGAAGTTGAGACATAACATGTCGAATGCCTTCTTGGCGAGTTGCTGGCGAACTTGGCTCTCAGTTCTGAAGATTCGATTTCCGTCCTTGTCGTAACCCATGAAGCAATTTGGATGCCAGTCTTCTTCAGGAAGACGGAGCAGATTCTCATCTGCGCAGCCATCGGCAATAGCCAGGTAAAAAGCGAGACGATCAATCCGATCGTAGTCTTTCTTCTGGTAAACATATTGGTCGAATACTACCGAAAACCCACAATGGAGGAGTCCTTCCATAATCTGGAGATCTTTGGCATCTTTCCACCGCTCGAGCCAATCATGCCAGGCCGTGATCGGTTTAATGGTCCTCTTGAGCAGACTAGGGGTCGCAACTTCCTGTACTTCCTCGCTATGTTCGGGCATGTGTATGCCCTCCTTTCAATGTTATGCCCCGCACTGTGACGGGACGTTACAGCCGATCCTACCCTACTGCTCCCACGCATTACTGTCAAACTGGAAAATTGACCAAGGGTATTCGAGAGCGTACACTGCTGAAAGCTCCTCGAAACACGAGGACAGGCACTCTCGAAAAGAGAGTGGTCTCTCAAAGGAGATTACATGGAACTCAACGGACTCCAGGTTGCGGTAGCCAAGATTTTGTTTTCAGAAGAACCCACTGCTTTAAGTGTTGAAGTATTTCACAGTCTTTGGAAGCTTCCGCCTGCTTCTATTCTTGAGCTCTGCCAGAAAAGCGCTGACCCGTATGAAGTTGCCCGAATTATCACTGCGGGAGTTGCTTCAGATCCCCAAAGATCCGATTACTGGCTGGTTGCCTGCGAGAAAATGTTTTTCGAAGAGACATTCGAGAAACATGATTCGCCCTTTCTTTTGGGAATCGCACTGGGATGCTTTGAAGCAATCGTATGGAGTGATGAGCATTGGGGAGCACTTGTCCCCATGGAAGGGTATTTTGTGAAAGGAGTCGCGGAAAGAATAATCTTCTCTCCGGAATTAGGTGTTCGAACCCTTCTCGAACCTAAAACTGGATCAGCAGGGAAGAAGTTCACAGGAAGGTTTTCTGATGCGATCAAGAAGTGGGTCAGCCCCCAAAAGCAAGCTCCGAACGAGAGACGGTATCATCAAGTGAACGATCTCATTGACAGAGTTGTGGAAAGAGCAGATCGAGGAAAACCTTCCCTACTCGGCGAGACGATTCTTCGCGATGTTGCCTTTTCTCGACTCTCAAAACATTCTGGACTCGGCATGGCGATCTGCCTCCATGCTGGGCGTAAACATATGATGGAACCATTGCGCTCGAAGAAGCATTAAAATTCAGGCCGCCTATCGGGCGGCCCTTCTTTTTTTATTTTCCTCTGCTTTTTCGAATTCGAAAATCTGAATCAACGAACGATTCACGAGCCGTTCCGCGACATCCGGAATGGTGACTCCGTAGAGTCCTTGCTGGACGAGCTTTTTGATCATCCGATGCACTCGTGGATGCACCTCAATGACGATAGGGATGTACTTTCGCGACTCACGCGGCATACAGGACCTCCTTTGTGTAGCTGCCTGATTTTTGCAAAAGTAGGCAAAAATGACAAACCCCACGGCAAGCTACCTAGGAGATCCAACCCTGGAAGAATCAACTGTTTAGGAATTGCGCTTGGCTATTTGGTGGATTGTTGCCAGATGTAGTTGAACCACTTGCGATAGCTTTCCGCTAAATCGCGGCTGCGAATGATGAAGAAAACTGTATTATCGTTCATTTGCTTCAAAATTATGCCGGTATACATAACAACATAGTCGCCGAAAATACTGACAATAGAGTTCGTTGAATATTCTTTAGGCAAAAAACGATAACGTAGCTCGGCGGGATATTTTTTGGGGAATTGCGGCATTTTGATTTTAACCTCGTGGTCAAAAAGTAAGTGGAAAACTATATTCTTTCGCTTAGCTTCTTTAAAGAATGCTACCCGACTATCTTCGAGACGCGAATCGAACCATTGTCCCTTAGCGCCTATGTTCCAACAGTCTCCACCAACGCGTAGCATTTCCCGCCAAATGTTTTTCTGTCCTTCATACCCTCGGTATATATATGCTTCCTCAGGCGCCAAGCGTCCTTGGAACTTTTTTTTGAGTACCGGCAAAACGCTCTGCAGTTTTTCTTGCCTTTCATTTAATATCTCCTTCAATTTATCCGGATCTACTGCATTATATTTGTTTTCACCAGTACGCACGACTTCAAAACACAAACCTTTGTCAATTAGTCTTTCAATAGCATCGTAGGCATTTCTGCGATGTACTTTTGCGGCAATAGAAATGTCGCTTACCCCTAATTCGCCGCGCTCAACTAGCGCTTCATAAATTTTTGCTTCGTTAGGGGTGAGGCCTAGTATCTCTAGAATGGGCTCGTACATAAATTTGTGGTGGTGTTGGCCACTCAAAAACTATACGCTAAAACCTATGCAGGTCAAGCAATTATTGAAAAGGAGCACATATGCCGAAAATGCTGAGTGGTTTGATTTTCTTGCTGGCAACCATCTCTTTGGCTGGCGAACCCGATCAACAACTACGGACACCTCTCCATTGGCAACACAGCAAGATGGCTGGTTGGATAGTCGTACCGGACTGGACGGTAGCAAAACCTCGAACTCTATTTGTATTCGGACACTTGTGGCGGTATGCGGACAAATCCATTGGCGTACGCCAGTGGACGGAAATTATGGGTGGAGGACTTGCGAATCGCCGAGGCGGTGTGGATCCGATTATTAATATCCGTGCCGGGAGAGCTTCGCAAAGAACCGATCTCTATGCAGAAGCGCTCCACAATTCCACTATCCGTCGAACGACGACAATCTTCAGTGCTCAAGTGCATGCTTGGCGCAAAGCGCGCTTGGGCGCGGAAATTGAGCAGAGTTTCGGCCGGGGCAAACCTACCTTCTGGATCGGTCCCAAGATTACTATTCCATTCTTCTGCGGATCATGGAAATGTGCAGTGTCTTCTGTCTACTTTTTAAAGAGTGGCACGGACACCATACGCACTTACACACCCATTACTGCCGCAGATTGGTAAGCAAAATAAAATCGCCTGGCTCTTCATAGAGCCAGGCGAAATGCGGTTTGTCTATGTTCCCTGCTGGTGAGAAAATACACTATTGATCTTCGTTTCGGTCGTGCAACACCAATTGTTCAGTCATGCACTCCTCGCTGATAAGCAAAACGCTTTTAATCTCAGCTTCGGTCATGCCGATCCAGCAGCCTAGAGAGTTAAGATATTCTCCTAGTTGCTTGACAGAACCACGACCCATGTTATTGAGAGCGAACAACTGTCGCTCTTTAATTTCAAGAACTTCCCTTAGAGTTCTCACGTTGGAGTTTCGCATGGCGGTCTTGATGCGCCCAGAAAGCGGAAGGTGCGCAACTGGTTCATTGATAATCTCGCGAAGAGCAGGAGTCTGGAGAGAGTTCTCCGTAGCCAGCACTACTCCTAATCGATTTTCTTTGAATAGCTGGAGCGCCCGAAAAAGGTTCTTGACCATTTCTCGCGAACGAGCATCCTTTTGAAGAAGCTCGATGGTCACGGCCAAAAGAGAAGCCAAGCGAGAGAGTTGTCCTCGTAATTCGTTGCGAGGGTTTGCAGGTTTGGTTTCAGCAAACATTTGCGCCTCCTAACTCAAAGTAAATTGTTAATGAACGATGCGGTGTTAGCACAACAAGCAGTCCATTCCTGGTATCCGCAGGATGGTATGCCTATTTAAATACTTCAAATTTATTTAGTCAAGATCGTGGAGATGGAGGGATTCGAACCCTCGTCTAACGATGGTGGCCATGAACCTTCTACGAGCGTAGTTCCAAAATGGAGCTAAGAGCTTCGCTTTTGTTTAGTTCCGCGGGCGCGAAGCAGCTTTGCGGAACGAGCCTCTTTATATAAGACCGTATCTCACCGAAGAGACAGCAGTGAGGCGATCCTCAAGCGGTAGCTTACGCTACGGCGAGAGCTGGAACTCGATTAGAGTTGGCAGTTGTAGTTTGATGCGAGATTAGCGAGATCGCACTCGGCTCGCCAGTTCAGGATCCATGCGTTATCGAAGCCAAATCATCCCCGTATGTAGTTATCAATCCCGTAAAATGTAGTGCACCACGGGACAAGATGCCCGCATAGTATACAACGATTGAATAGAAGGTCAATTACGCTCCTTGCTATACGCCTCTTAAAAACTGCTCCGCTTGGAAGATTATACAGATCGAACTCCATAAAACTTTTTTTCGAACAAAAAGAGCTTACCGTTTGGTAAGCTCTTTCATAATGAATCTGGGCACTACTAGTACGCTCAACGAGTCCCTGACATATAGGGTGCGGTGCGCCTTAGGCGCGATAACGAGCATGATGCTCTTCCACTACCGCTTTGCTGCTCGCAAATGGAGCTCGATCTCGTTTCACAGCAGTACGTTCGCTTCCCGCCCGGGGTTTCCGGCGCCGTGGTGTATGTCGCCCAGGATCTATTTCTAGTATATAACTCCCCTCTTCAAGCGCAAGTCTGCCTGTGGATATTGTATTGACCCTCGATATTACTTCGGCGTATAACAATATACAGCAAATAAGAGGAGGGCTTGTGTCGAAATCTCACCAAATTGCCGGGTGGGTAATTCTGGTTCGTCCGAGTGCGGCAACGGCTATTGGAATAGTGGGCTCTTTGCACCACACGCGAGCAGCAAATGGAGAGGCCGCCATCGAACAGGCAAAAACCTGGTTAAGCGACGTGACTCCCGAGTGGCGCTTCGCGGCTTTCGCCATACGCCAGACTGACGCCGCCACACTTCCTGATCTTAATACGGCGCTTCACAAGCTGGGTTTCTATGATTTCGATCTCGAAGAAACCTACGTGGGAGTGGTACGCGAGCTTAAGCGGCTTGCATCGCAAGCTCACGACAGCTAATCCCGCAGACATGTGTCTGCGGGATTTTTTACGTACTGTATACAAATATTATATACTATATTATATAATATAGTATATAATATTTGTATGTGTCTCAAAACCAACGCAGGTGTACTACACTAGGCTTTCGGTGTATGGAACATCAAGACCAGTCCGAGCGCGATAAGCACGCCGGGTACGACAAGGTTCCAGGCAATCCGCCCCGGGAAAAGCTGATTGATGAGGATGAGGGCTCCGGCGAGGAGAATGAGAAGACCAAGCATGGTGCGACGGCGATTTCTATGGGTTGCGTGACGCGCTTTCAATTCTTCCGCCATGCCTTTCACTCGCTCCGCAACATCCTCCGGAAAACCGCCACGATCTTCTCCTTCCCGCGGCATGAGGATCATGAGGAAAAGATACATGAGAATTCCGGCTCCGTTCATAAACGTCAAAAGTACGAAGAGTGCCCGGAAAATGAGCGGATCAACTTCGAAGTAGGCTCCGAGACCGCCGCAGACCCCGGCAATGATGCGATCAGTTGCAGAGCGGCGAAGTTTCTTGTGTTCTTCCATGGCTCTATTGTATCCCAAAGCATATCCTTCCCTCAAGAGAATGAATATAGTATAATATGCTCCGGCACTTTACCAAGGAGGATGGGGTGAGCACCTTAGAACGCCAAACAAGAGAGAAAGGCCCAATCGAACGGCTCCGGGAGATCGAGGAAAGAACGGGAAATATCGACGAAGAAAGTCGAATATCCGGTAGGTCGTATATGACTTGCCTCAAAGGACATCTCGACCAATTCCGAAGCCAATTGAATAAACCGGAAACGCAGCGCGAGCTCGGGGATGATTTTTTAGAAATACGGGCTGGTCTTTCGGAACTATGGGAGCGGGTACTAAACCTTTCCTATACGAAATACCGCCTGACCGTGCCGCCCTCGCATGTGCGCAAAGGTTTATTGGATGATCTGCGGGATCTTGTGCCCAAGTCCCGCCACCGCCGAGTCTGACCTGCCTACCGGCAGGCAGGTTCGGCGGTATTTTTTTATGTACAATGGAGGCATGATCCATCGGGGCATAGCGAGATGCTTTCTCTAAAGATCTCTGCACACTTGCTCGTTTTCCTAAAAGTAGTAGGATGGAATTAGCTAAGGTTCTACTGCGGAGCGGGCCACCAGGACGCAAAAGGTACGGTTGCGACTGCCGCTCTCGCGAAAGGGAGGTGATCAAGCCATCCGGCTGCAGCAACAGCCTTTTAGGCTACTGCCACGAGAGGAGGATCACATTCGAGTTTTCCGGACAAAAGGCGCGCCAGAGGCGCGCCTTTCTTATTCCTCGAGACGTTTACGTTCTGCTTCTGCATCCTCAAGCTCTGCGCGAGCAAGATTATCTTCCTCCTCGGCGAGGCGCGCTCGTGCTTCATTTACGCGCCGGCGGTGTTCTTCAATAGGTGCCATAGTAATACTAGTGGTGAATATACATGACCTTGAGTACGTGAGGCCGCCCGATGGCGGCCTCACTGGTATCCTAAAAATTGTAGAAACAATGTAAAACTAGATCGTGTCAGTGCTATTCGCGTTCGAATCATTCCCTAAATCTTCAGAGTTTTCCGAACCCGATGAAGAACTGTCGCGGCTCGCCTGGTTTTGATTCTGACGATCCTTGTTCTTCTTCTCCTTGTCGTTGTCTTGCGGCATAGAAATAATCTAAGAGATATACTTTTATTGCTCCCGCGACCTTTACCTCCGAGAAGCTTGGTCATCATAGCGGGCAGCGAATGAGATTCGTGTGAATCGTTTCTTTTGACAGCATGCGGCAGTTTCGCTATCATACACACATCAATTTGCCTTTATTCTCTTTTTGAGAAAACGTTTACCTGCCTATTTCTAAACCCGAACCAAAACTGAACGAGAAGATCACCGCGCTCGAAGTGCGCGTGCTCGGCAACGATGGCAAAAACATCGGCGTGTTTTCGACTCCCGAGGCAATCGCTATGGCGCGCGAAGAGGGACTTGATCTCATCGAGATATCTCCGAACGCGAAGCCGCCGGTGGCGCGAATCATGAGCTACGACAAATTCCGCTACCTTGAGGAAAAAGCGGAAAAGAAAGAACGGCAGGCGCAGAAATCAACGGGCATGAAAACTGTGCAAATCAGCGCCCGTGCCGCGGAGCATGACCTCACGATCAGCATCAAAAAGCTTGAAGAATTTTTAGGTGAAGGACACCAGGTTGAAGTACAAATGCGCCTCAGGGGAAGAGAGAAAGGCAATAAACCGTGGGCGGAAGAGCGCTTGAAGCATTTTTTGTCTTTGATCACGACCGAACACCGCCTTATTTCCCCTCCCCGCTTCGGCGGGCGCGGTATGTTCGTGCAATTGATGAAAAAATAGACTCTAGGGACAGATATTGCCAAATCTATCCAAGTTTGGTAGACTTTTCACGTTTTTCTGCGGCTCGTGGCTTCTTGCTTAGAGCCCAGAACCATCTATAACCATGGGAAAGACTCAAACCAATAAAAGCCTCTCGAAGCGCATCCGCGTTACCAAGACCGGTAAGATTATGCGTCGTCGCATGGGCGTGAATCACTTCAAGACCCGTAAGAATGCGAATGGTATCCGCCGCAAGCGCACTACCTTAGCTTTGGATATGACAGCCAAGCGCCTCGCCGCTTTGAATAATTAGGTTATTCTTTCGCTATATTCTATATTCTAAATTCTTTCTATCATGCCACGAGTTAAACGAGGAACCATTGCCCATAAGAAGCGCGAAAAGCTTTTGAAGAAAACCAAAGGCTATCGCTGGGGCCGCAAGAATAAAGAGCGCGCTGCCAAAGAAGCTTTGCTTCACGCGGAGTCGCGCATGTTCCGCGGACGCAAAGAGAAGAAGCGGAATTTCCGCTCGCTCTGGACGGTTCGCTTGAATGCCGCTGCTCGTGCGAATGGCACGACCTACTCCAAGCTTATTGCCGGACTCAAAGCTAAAAACATTGAGCTCGACCGCAAAATTCTGGCTGATCTCGCCGTATCCGCACCGAAAGTTCTCGAAGCAATCATCGAAGCAGTGAAGTAGCAAAAAAAAGAGCGCGTCGCGCTCCTTTTTTTGCTGTCCCGTGGTGTGTGCCACGGGATCTCATGAGATCGCGCAACTAAATTGCGCGATGACGCGCATGCACTACCATGCCATTTTGTTGAATTCTTTCGCTAGGATCTTGCGCTTCTTCATTTTGCCCCAGCGATAGCCGCCGGCTTTGCCGTCAGCGCGAATAACCCGGTGGCAAGGAATGGTGATCTTTGAAGAATCGTAATTATGCAGAATGTTCCCCACCGCGCGGTAAGCGTTGGGGCTGCCCGCTCGGCGTGCTACCTCTTTGTACGTGAGGGTTTTGCCCTCGGGTATGCGGGCGACCACTTTTATTACTTTTTCGGCAAATGAGATCATAGGCTTCTTTGAGGACCCGCTGGCTTTCGCGGTATTTGCCTAATATTCTACCTGCTTCGCGATAGGGAAACCAGCCATAGCCCTGGTGCCGTTCGCCATGGGTTTTTTCCGCAAGCACCACCTTGGCTTTGCGGGTTTCCGCCAGATAAAAATAGATCGTTTTTGAGATGCTTTTGCGGTCGCGGCGAAATGTGAATTGCTCCCGAGCTTGGAAGTTATGAACGACTCGCATATCGCCGGCATCAATCCCCGTCTCTTCGCAGGTCTCGCGAATGGCGGCTTCGATGCTTCGCTCAGCGGCGCCGATCTTGCCTTTCGGGAAGTTCCAATAATCACCGCCATTGTAGAGGATAAGAAAAACTGGTCCCTCTTGGGTGCGGCGGAAAAGAATAACTCCCGCGGATACTTCCCTTCCAAATAATCGCTTGGATTGTTCGGGCACTAATTTTTCGCCGGAATTTCCGGGTTTATTATTCATACTGCCTATCATAACACAGCGTCCAAAGCTCGTGTGAAGATAACCTGGACAATGCGGCGGGGGTGATGGTATAAGGGATCTAGCAAGAAGGAGGTCGTAATGACTATCACGGGTTGGAGCATTCTTGGTTGGCTTCTTTTGGTAGTGATCATCGGGATTGTCGCTCAGTTCTTTGTACCCAAACGATATTCTGCCGAATGGATTGTGCCCATTCTTCTTTCCTTCTCTGGAGCTTACGTGGGAGGATTCCTGAGCATGATGCTTTCTCGACATCACGATCAAGAGACTGGATGGATCGGATCTATCATCGGTTCCATCGCTCTCTGTGTTGCATATTGCAGGATTGCGAGCAAACGCGGGTACATCTGAGTCGTGAGCGAAACTTTCTCGTGAGTGTATAATGAGAAGTAGCGCGCACTGCTCTTAGCGCGAGGGAAGGAGGAGTGTATGGTCGTCCGCACTATCCAGGGCAAGATCGAGTTTGCCTGGGGCACCGGTGACTACTGGCTCAAAACCGGCGGCTATAACGTAGACATCGAAGAGTGAGACCTAAGAAAGGAGGCTGCATGACCCGCAAAGGTACGTCCGACATCAGCGACGTGATCGGGAGCATTCAGACGAACTGCGGGGGCGGTGGCGATGTGAGCCGCCGAGGCGGGCACAAAGAACCAACGCCGTGGTAATGAATGAAAGCGCCACGCTTAGCGTGGCGCTTTTCTATTAAGAACGGGTCACCAGCTCCTTGCCTAAGCTGGACAGTAGGCGAGCCCCAAGCTCGCCTCTTTATTTTTTGAGATGCCCGAGCATCTTTTCTACCGGCCACGCGTTAACTACATCTTTCTTCTCTGCCCAACCTCTACGTGCCTGGGAGATTCCGTACTCGAGAAGTCTAAAGTGCTCCGGAGCATGCGCGTCGGAATCAATCGAAATCTTTACTCCCGCTTCAATCGCTTTTCGAAGATGGTCATCTTTCAAATCCAGACGCTCCGGAAATGAATTTGCTTCAAGCACCATTCCCGTTTGCCGAGCAGTTTTAATCACTGCGTCAATATCGAGTTCGATCGGATCACGTTTGCCGATCAAACGACCCGTCGGGTGAAACAAAATGTCGGCATGCGGATTCTCTATAGCCTGGAGCACTCGCTCTGTCTGGTCTTTTTTGGAAAGCCGGAAAAACGAATGCACGGAAATACCTACTACATCAAGCTTTGCGAGAATGCTGTCTTCGATATCGAGGGTTCCATCTTTTAAGATATCGCACTCGGTGCCTTTTAAGACTTTGATCTTGCCCTTGAGCTTCTTGTTTACCCGGTCTATTTCCGCCATCTGTTTTAGGAGCCGCTTCTCATCGAGACCGCCGGTCATTGCGAGATTCTTGGTGTGATCAGTGATTGCGATATACTTCAGTCCGCGCGCTGCGGCAGCTTTCGCCATTGCTTCGATCGAGGCGTTGCCGTCCGTCCAATCAGTTTGTGTTTGGAGGTCTCCGAGAAGTTCGTCATAGCCAATGAGGTGAGGCAGGGTGTGCTTATGCGCTGCCTGGATCTCGCCCGTATTTTCCCTGAGCTCCGGTTCGATATAGTCCAGCCCCAATTTCTTATACAATGCTTCCTCGCTTTGCCCCGCAATCTGCTTAGCGCCTTTGTAGAGCCCATACTCGTTTAACTTCCAGCCATGATTTATGGCGAGCTGGCGGAGTGCCACATTATGCTCTTTGGAGCCGGTGAAATAGTTCAGTGCCGCGCCGTAGGACTCTTCCGGAACTACGCGTAAATCCACTTGAAGACCTGAGGCGAGGCGGACTGAAGACTTGGTAGGGCCTTCGGCGAGGATACGTACGATGCCTGGGGTTTTTACAAAATGCTTCATGACCGAAGCGGGATCGTCTGCTACCACTAAAAGATCGACGTCTCCGACAGTTTCTTTTCTGCGCCGATATGAGCCCGCGGCAATCGCGCGTGTCACGCCATCGAATCCCTTGAGCCGCTCGACGAGACTCGTCACACGGGAAGCGACTTCACCCAATTTGAAACGCGCACCTGCGCCGCGTGCGAAATCCAAACCCGCTAAGATTTTTGCTTCTGCTTTCTCGCCAAAGCCTTTGAGCTCTCGGATCTTTCCTTTCTTAGCTGCTTTTTCAAGGTCATTCAAATTTCGTACCCCCAGCGTTTCGTACAATTTGCGAATTGACTTAGGACCAAGTCCTTCTACTTTAGAAAGATTTGCGATATCTACAGGAGCCGTTTTTTTGAGCTCCTCGTAATACTTCAGCTTGCCGGTGGTTACCAGCTCTTCAATATGCTCCGCAATCGACTGACCGATTCCTTCTACTTTTTTTAACGCTTTGATGCCACCTTCTTTATATGTCTCGCTTAATTCCGTATCGAGATCCTGAACTACCATTGCCGCCCGCTCGTAGGCCTGGGGCTTGAAAGGAATGTTATCCATCGCAAGATACTCCCCGATGGCGCGGAGGATGACTGCGATTTCCTGATTTGAAGAGGTCTTCGGCATATATAGAATATATAAAATTACACTAAGAGAATCTAGCGGTTCATGTTTGTGCCTATTCTTCTTTCGGACAGTTTTTGCACAGGTATATAAAAACTGTCCGACGCTCAAAGCTCAGCTTCGAAAAAACCAGGAAATTCAAGGATATTTACTAAGGGAACTCTTCGGACAAAAATTGCACAGCTGTGCAATTTTTGTCCGAACATCTATTATTCAATTATTTATTTGATAAAGCCCCGCTTGTGCGGGGCTTAAGAAGATACATCGAAATCGAGGAGCCACTCTCCTTGCCACTCCTCAAGGGAACGACCGGTAACATCCGTGAAGGCTTCTGGGGTGCGCCCCCGATATATCGCAAAGAGCATGCGCAGACCGATCTCATCCCCAATGAATTTGACGAGTGAAAATCCGAGGCTATAGAACGCAGCGCGTTCTGTAGCGTGAGATACACCTGGCTCACCGTCTTCAAGAAACGCAATGAGCTTGGAGAGCCGATCTTTGGAATCAATACGCGCTAGGAACTGATGTGCTTCGAGATTAGAGGACTCGTCATTGTCGCTTGGGAGCGGAATGTAGTAACCGCCATAGGAACGAGCTACCAAAAAAGCGACGTAGGAAGCGAAACCCTCTTCGAACCAGGATATACCCTCTTCTCCTGCCACGGCGTGAACGAGTTCGTGGAGATACGGCGCAGTATGCGTACGGACCCGCTCTGCTTCAAAGAAAATGCGCACGTCCGGAAGCGGTGTGGTGTGACGCGTATAGGTCGTTGAGATATGTATCTCTCTCGTGACGTAGATACGGAGAGGTGCCACCCCTTCAGTACCGAGAGCGTCTTCGATACCCAGAATCCCCCGCTCTACGAGATTGCTGAACTCTTCCATTTCTTCAGGAGAGAGCGATTCCGCCTCGAAGAAGATAACGGTATGCGGAGTTGGCACTATAACCCCCGATGTCTCCAGTTGCTCGGCAAGGCGGTCATAGTAACGAAGGTCCGCGGTAAGCGTGTTTGCAAGGAAGATCAGTAGAGCTATCTCGATCCATCGGGAAAATGGCAGGCGTTTTTCCCATCGCATACAAACTCCTTTTCAAATGCAATCTTATTTCACTTAATACCCTTCCCGTTTGACTGTCAAATGATTTCGAACATCGTAAAGAGTCTGCGGGTGAGGATGCTGCCAGTCTCGGAAAGCGCGTAAAACATATCCAGCGGTTCAATAAAGCGATGCTCGTCCTCGCGCGCGCGAGCAAAAGCCGCAATGAGAATATCTTTTATGCGATCTTTTTGCATGCCACGGGTCGCGGGTTCATACGCCTCTTCCCGTTTCATAAATTCCTTGAGTTTCGCAAATACCTCACGCGAATCAATGTTGGCATGAGATAAGCTGCGCCGCACTTTTCTTTTTGTAAGAAGGAGGAGCGCAAGCTCAAGCGAAAGATCGGTGCCGGTAATACGCGCTGCTTCAAAAGCATTCGCGATAATTCGTGCCGCCGTAGGCGAAAGCGCATGGGAGAGTTCGATTCTTTCGCGCTTCCAAAGTTCCACAACCGATACATCGCCCCGGCTACGATGCAGAAGAAAATCTATAAGAAAGAGCACGAGGAACACCCCAAGCCATCGAACCCATGAAATAGTGGAAAGGAGCGCGAGTACAGTAGAGGTAATAAGCATCACTTCCCCTATGACTTCGCCTATATGCACCAGACCTCGTCCCGCAAGAGTCATATCGAGCCGCGGGTCGTTATACGTGAACTCTACCTTCATAGGGCCACATTTTTATAGACCATAAAGAGCACGAAAAACGGGATGGTAATCCAGATGAGATAAGCAACGGCTAAGGGAATTCCAAGCATCACCATAAGGATCGGCTTATCGCGAAATGCAAGAAATCTTTTCCGGAATACTCGCGAGCCGTCTCCATACCAATGATGGAAGAAATCCGATACGCGAAAGAAAAATCGGTTCAGAAGATAGAGCGGCGCAAAGCTCATAGGCTAAGTATAACGCAGCCTCTCTTAAAACAACGTCGCTGGTTTCTTTGGTAGCGTTTTTTTACTCTTTGCTCCTCGAAGAGACGCTTCTTTCAGAACCGCTTTGCATTTTTCTACAATTACCGGCAAGCGCGCGAACGTAGCACGGAAGGCTTTCATCATCTCCGGTGAACGGAGTGCCGCGGCCGGATGGAGCATGGGCACCACACATCGCCCGCCTACCACAAAAACCGTGCCTTGATCTTTGGTGATTTTCGCTTCGGGCAAAAAATAATTCATTGAGAACCTGCCCAGGGTAACAATAATCGGAGGGTTCAAGAGATTAATCTGGCGGGTGAGATACGGCTTATACGCGAAGATTTCTTCGGGGGTCGGGTCGCGATTCTCTGGCGGGCGGCGCTTTACGATATTGGTAATATAGACGTTTTCCTCTTTCCAGCCGATCGCGCGGATATTCTCGCGGAGCAGCTGACCGCCGCGGCCGATAAAAGGACGCACGAGTTCATCTTCTTTTTGCCCTGGTGCTTCGCCGATAAAGACTATCTCCGCATCAATATTCCCTTCTCCGAACACTAGATTCGTATCAAGCGGCAACTCCTTATCGCCACGCATTTCTTCTTCCAGTTTTTTGAGCTCCTCCGCTTTGTTCATGCTGCTATTATCCTTTTTTCTACCGCACGGCGCAACCTGGTATACTATGTTCATGGACGACCCGATTCAACCAGGACAAGCTCGACTCAACGTACCCGCAAAAGATTTGCCCGAAACGATGCCCGCGGATTTCCGCGAATCCATGCAGTGGCGTATCTTCCGCGTCATGGCGGAGTTCGTAGAAGGCTTTGAGTTTTTGGCGGATTACCAAAAATCAGTGACTATCTTCGGATCCACGCGCGACTCTGAAGCAACCCACAAATGGTACGAGGAGGCGCGCAAGCTCGGCATGCTCCTCGCCCGTGAGGGTTTTGCCGTTGTAACCGGAGGCGGACCTGGCATTATGGAAGCTGCGAACCGCGGCGCGGCAGAAATCGGCGGCCAGGCCGTGGGCTTGAATATCCAGCTGCCCAAAGAGCAGCGAATTAATCCGTATGTGAATCATGCTAAGGGGTTCCACTATTTCTTTACCCGGAAACTCATGCTCACCTATTCCGCCCAATGTTATGTCTATTTCCCGGGCGGCTTCGGTACACTCGATGAATTCTTTGAAATTATCACGCTCATTCAAACCAAGAAAATCGCTACCCATATTCCGGTTGTACTCGTGAGCCGTGATTTCTGGACCCCGCTTTATAATTGGATGCACGATTATATGAATAATAAGAATGGCGCCATCGATTCGGATGACTTGGAAATCTTCAAGATTGTCGATAGCGCGGAAGAAGCAATGGAGATTGTCCGCAACTCCAAACCACGACAAGCATTTTAAGGAAAGGGAAATACAAAGCCCGCCAATCGATTTGAATGGCGGGCTTTTAAGATTCGTTCGTGTCCATGGCTCCTTAGTTCCTTCGGAATGGTCGTCCCATGGGGGATCTTCCCGCTCCTGACTCATCTGCCAAGGGAAAATCTCCGCTCTGAGGGAAATTAACAGGGCAGCCGCTGAAATGCACTTCCTCTTTATCGACTGTCTTCGGTTTAGAGACTCTGCCGACAGAGTCCGTGTACAGCACCAGGAAATGTTCCTCATCAGGCACACCGATTACCTGCACGCCCTCCGGACGGAATGATCCGTCGCCCTGTTCATACCAGCGGCAGCCGCAGGCCAGAACTTTGATCTTCAGCGTGGCGGCTTTACTTTGCCGGGCGGCAACCTGCGGGGGCGTGGTCTTCTTGGGCTCTTCTCCTTTCGCCTTTACAACGCCAATCAGAAAATGCATCGCGAGTAGGGCAAGCAGCGTTAGGATAACCGGTCTTTTCATGGCTTCCTCCTTTTCCCCTTCTCTTTAAAAATTAAGGTACCTTTGGATTCTGCTCCTGGTTTTCCCCAAGGTCAAGTGGCGGCTTATGCACAATCCTTTGAGCGTTTACCGAAAAAAGCCGGAGTACTTGTCCCCAGTTTGCTCGAATCCGGCTCTGTTGCTACGGTGAGAGAAAGGTCAAAAAACTTATTTCAAATGCCGGATTTTCCCAAAGAGAAGAAGATGGTGAAAGGCGACTGGAAGTGCGCGAAATGTGGAGGAGCGATTAAGGAATTACCATTCGAACCGCGTAACACTACGAACCTCAAGTGTCGCGATTGCTGGTGGACAGAGAAGAAAGGAGAGTAAATTGAAAAACGGCCATATGGCCGTTTTTCAATTTAAGAAAAGCAAGTATACTGTAGTCGTTTCGCTTTCGTCGTTCAATGGATAGGACACCTCCCTCCGAAGGAGGTAATGCAGGTTCGATTCCTGCCGAAAGCACACACCCAAAGAAAGTACTCTTTATGAGTGCTTTCTTTGGGTGCCTTGCAAGGGAATCGAACAAGCGGAAGGGGTCGGGAAACCACGATTGGTTTCCCGTGTAGGAGATTATTCAGAACCGAGGGTTCTGAAAAGCGAGTCTGCAAGGCGGACGAGTGCGTGAGATTCCCTTGACCGTTTACGGTTACTGAAAGCACTAGCGAAACTCATTAGACAGAGAATACTGAATCGCCTTGGCGTACGCGGGAACGGACTTTTACGCCGACTTGCTTTCCTTTGGGAATAACCTTGAGCGGCTTGTGGTCGTACTGCGCGGACGCAATCACTTGTTTGAAATCTGTAGTCGCGCCTCTAAAGCGAACTTCTTTGCCGAGCTTCGGAGGTTTAGAGAACTTCACAACCGCTACTTTGATGTCACCGTAGAAATGAGTAATCGTGCCGATCGGTTTTTCCTTCTTACCCGCCATAACTTTAGCGGTGGGTTTTGCCTTAGCGATAGTTTTCTTTGCAGTCTTTCTCTTCGCCACTTTCTTGACAGGCTTTTTCTTGGATTTTTTAGGCATAGAGATATTTTATTCTCACCCTCGTCATCGCGCAATTTAGTTGCGCGATCTCACTCGGAAATGAGATCCCGTGGGATGACTCCATTAGAGCTCAATTGTTTCGCCGATTGAGGTGATCTTTGGGGTGATGTCGAGCTCTTCGCGCATTTTGGCGATCAGCGCCTCCCCTTCTTCGCGCTCACCGTGCACCAAATACACCTGCTTCACACGCTTCGCCTCTGGTCGCACCCAGTCGATTAAACGCGGCTGGTCGGCGTGGGCGGAATAGGAGTGAATCACCCGGATTTCTGCCCGCACTGGAATTTCTTCGCCAAACATAGTAACGGTGTGTGCGCCCTCAAGCAGTTTTCTTCCCAATGTTCCTACGGCTTGGTAGCCGACGATTAAAAGACAGCTCTTGGGGTCCTGTAAGTATCTGCGCTCGTGGTGAAGAATGCGTCCACCATTCGACATGCCGGAGCCGGCAATAATTACCTTAGGCTGCGGGGCGCGATTGATCTCTTTCGATTCTTCGGTTGTGAGCGCGTAATGGAGGTTCGGGAAATCGAAAAGATCATCGCCGGATTTCATTTTCTCTAGGGAGTCCGCATCAAAATACGATGCATACTTTTCATAGACAGTGGTGAGTTTGATAGCGAGCGGTGAGTCCATGAAAACCGGCACGTTCGGCATCTTGCCTGCCTTGACGAGCTCATGGATATGCAGCAATAGATCCTGCGTGCGCTCCATTGCGAAGGCGGGAATCATGAGGACTCCGCCGCGATCTACAGTGCGCACAATTGCTTCTTCCAATAAATCTTTGCGTGTATGGGGTGCGGCGTGCAAACGGCCCCCGTAGGTTGATTCCATAACGAGATAGTCCACCGCGGGTAACGCCTCGGTATTACGCAAGAGCGGCGCAGGAACATTGCCAAGGTCTCCAGAGAATACTATTGAGGTGCCATCCGCTTCGATCTTTATGAATGACGACCCTAAGATGTGACCTGCATCGAAGAATTCGATATGGAAGGGGCCGATATCGAGGGGTTCGTGATATTGCCGTTTGTGCCAGAGTTTCATTACGTTCTCAACGTCTTCGACGTTGTAGAGCGGTTCCTTTTGCAATTCTTCCGCGCTCTGCCGCAAGAGATGCTCCGAGTCGAGCAGAAGGAGCTCTGCAAAATCTTTTGTCGGGGCGCTGGAGTAAATTTCACCCGCGAAGCCTTCCTTCATGAGTTTGGGGAGCTTACCTACGTGGTCAATGTGGGCGTGCGTTACAAACACTGCCTTGATCTCTTTAGGATTGTACGGAAATGGATTGAAGTTCTCCTCTTCCGCGAAACGAGAGCCTTGTTTCAGACCACAATCCACGAGAATCTTTGTCCCATCACTGGCTTCGAGAAGGTGGTTCGAACCGGTGACTTCCCCTGCCGCGCCGTAGAAAGTTAATTTCATTAGCTTCTAGCTTACAGCTTTTAGCTTTTAGTGTCATTCCCCGAGCCCAAAAAGCCCTGTTAGGGGCTTTTAAATCTTTTACAGTTCATCGTCGAGCCATTCTTCTAACATGGTTTCGGACTGTTCGACTCGCCTTCTGTTTTCCTCCATGAACTCTTTGAGCGTCGTACTCTTCCCGCCTCGAGATATTCTTATTTTGGAAGGATCTTTCTTCTTTCGGCTCTTCTTCTTTTTTGCCACAGAACCTCCTTCTTACTACTTTTTAGTATACTCTGGATCCCGGATCAAGTCCGGGATGACAGCACGGGAAGATCCTTCGCTTCGCTCAGGATGACAGATGGAGGATAGCTTTCACCACCTCCCGGTCGCTCCAGGGGATTGTTTTGCCGTGCGCGAGGTGGATAGAGGTTTCACTGCCCTTGCCGGTAATCACTACTGCATCGTCGGGACGGGCACGCTTAATCGCTTCGCGGATTGCCTCTTTGCGATCAAGGATCTGGCTATAGTTTGTATTTGGAAAGAAGCCTTTAGCGATCTGGTTTACTATTTCTTCCGGCTTCTCATCGTAGGGATCCTCGTCGGTTAGAATGATTTCATCACAATGCTCCGCAGCAACCTTGCCCATTTCCGGCCGCTTCCATTTATCTCTTCCTCCCCCGGCAGCACCGAGAACGCAAATTAGGCGCGAGCTGCGAGCTGCGAGTGAAGGGCTGGACTCTCGAATTGCCTCATAAATCGCTTTCAAGGAATCCGCCGTGTGTGCATAATCCACCACCACTCTAAATGGCTCGCGTTGTATAAATTCAGCCCGTCCGGGTACGCCTTCAATTACTTCGATTGCGGTCTCGATCGTTTCTTCCGGCAAACCCAAACCCTTGAGCATCGTAAAAGCCAGCGCGATATTCTGCCGATTGAATTTTCCTGGGAAGAGTGCGCGCGTTTTCTCCGGAAGCTCTTTCAATCCTTCACTGGAATAGAAAATGGTCTGAGCTCTTGGCACATGCTCGCCGAAATATACTGAAGGCTCGTCTTCCTTATTTATAAAAATCGTTGCGCCCTGCTCTGCGGCATAACGCAGAAAAGAGAGTTTTGCCTCACGGTAGTTTTCAAAGGAGCCGTGCGCCTCGATGTGCTCGGGTGCAATATTCGTGATCGCAGCCGCACCCCAGCGGATAAAACGGTGGCGAGAGAGGACAATTCCCTGCGAGGTAACCTCGATAACCGCGTACTCGCAACCCGCCGCTACTGCCCGGCGCAAGAATCTCTGGATATACGCCCGGCCAGGCATGCTGTTGCCGGTTGCGTTCTTTTCCCGCTTGCCGTTTATTGCTACTCCTGCCGAAGAAAGCAAAGCGGCTTTCTTCCCGCTCGCTATGAGCAATGAATACATGATGTTTACCGTGGTGGTCTTGCCCTTCGTGCCCGTCACGCCAATCACCATGAGCTTGCGCGAAGGAAAACGGTAAAGCACTGCCCCGAAAAGCGCCCAAACGTAGTGATAGATTCTTCGTAGAAACATCATCGCCCAAGAATTTTGAGCGCCGCTTTGAGGCGCGCTTCGAGACCGCTTATTTCTTCTTCAATATGCCCTACCGCGGCTTTGGCTTGGTCGCGTCGGTAACCCAAGCCAATCAGCGTCTCTACTAAGTCGCTGTCGTGATCCATGCGCCGCACGGTCGTGTCGGATTCGCTTGCGAATACTTTGCCTTTGAGATCAATAATAATGCGTTCCGCTGTTTTCCTGCCGATGCCGGAGGCGCGGATCAAAAGATCGGGCCGGCCGGCTTCAATCGCCGCGCAGAGTTCATTCAGATCCGCCACGTCTAAAATCGCGAGTGCGGACTTGGGGCCTACCCCCGAGACGCTGATAAGCAGTTCGAAAAAGCGAAGTTCTTCAAGTGAAGCAAATCCATACAAATCGAGGGCATCTTCTTTCACGTTCAAGTGAGTAAAGATAGAAACGTCTTCTCCGGCAGGAAGATTGAGGAGGGTTCGCGCGGCGGCAAACACTTTAAACCCCACACCGCCGATTTGGATGATGGCTACAATGCCGTCTTTGGACTCAAGTCTACCTCGAAGCGAGTAAATCATAGCACTATTGAATTTAGGATATAGGATTTGGGGTTACTTGTCATTCTTCACCGCTCTCTTGCCAAAATGAGATTTCTGCTCTATTCTATAGCAACTGCAAACTGCTTAGAGCACGCTGCAAACGAGAACATATGCCGATTACTAAATCAGCCAAAAAAGCGCTTCGTCAGGCCAAGAGCCGCACCCTGCGCAATACTACGAAAAAAACCGCCTACAAGAAAGCGGTCAAAGATTTCCGCAAAAATGTAGTAGCTAAAGAGATTGATAAGGCCAAGGAGCAGATTCGCCTGGCCATGCAGACCCTCGACAAAGCAGCGAAGACGAATGCTATAAAGAAAAACAAGGCGAACCGCTTGAAGAGCCGCCTCCAGAAAGCCCTCAATAAAGTAACAGCGTAACCTAACCTTTGATGCACAAAAACACTCGCTCTGCGGGTGTTTTTGTTTGACAACCCTACCAGTGCGAACTATTCTCTCCTCAGCAAGAAAGGAGGCTTATGCTTCGCACAACCGTCTCTGGTAGCTTCAGGCGCCATATGCGAGAGATTAGTGAGGCTATTGCGGAATTTAAAGACCTCGGAGTCGAGGTGCTCTCGCCTAATAGCCCCGTGGTGGTGGCAGAGCGCGGTGAATTTCTTTTCGTAGAAAGCGATCCGAGCCGATCCATCAAAGCGACTCAGGATCGTCATCTGCGCTCAATCAGTCAATCGGATTTTCTCTGGCTCGTCTGCCCTCTGGGCTACGTCGGCATTTCCGCAGCGATGGAGATCGGCTGGGCGATCGCGGAGAACATTCCGATCTATTCTCTCGATTGTCCCCTCGATTTAGAAATGCGCCTTCACGTCGTTCAGGTAATCTCCTTACGCTCGCTTGTACTCTCGCTCGCTCTTGATGCCTCCACACTCCCTATCTAGAAAGCCACCGCGTTTGCTTCGGTGGCTTTTTTGTTTGCGCAATATTGCTTAATTGTGTCATCCCGAGCCCGTCGAGGGATCTCATTGGCGGATTATAGTCGTGAGATCCTTCGACTAACTGCCCATAGGCTGAAGCAACGGGCAGTAACGCTCAGGATGACACTAGGCTAGGAGAAAACCAAATCCAGTAGTGCTTCTTCGAAGTCCATTCTGCCGAATTTTATGGCTTGATCGTATTTCGCAAACTCCGCGGCTTTCTGCGGCCAGAGTGCGGCCAGGATATTGAATACCTTCGCGGCAGGTTCCTGAATTGCTAAAAGAGTCTGGAGCGCTCCCAAACGATCGCGCGCATTGGGCGCGCGTAGTGTTTGCACGAGCGCGAAGTAATTTTTCTCCGGCTCCAGTCCGGATTCTTCTAGATCGCGGCGCGTAATGGCCTTGCTTGCGCTCGCCAATTTCTGAAGCTCGGTTATTAAGCCCCAGGAGTCACCTTTATAGACTTCGGTTAGAAATGTGAGCGCAGTAGCTTCCACATCGGCATGCAAACGCTTGGCTTCGTCTCGTGCAAACTTTGTCCAGGCGACGCCGTCCAATTTTTCGAATTCCTCTGCGATAACCGGCTTCTTCAAAAGCATGCCAAATGCTTTGACCGGTTTTTTATCCGCGCTCACTACTAAATTTAAATCCTTACTTTCCGCGAATAATTCGAAAAGCGGAATTATTTTCTTCGGCTCAATTTCCAACGCATTCTCTAAAATTAAAAGCTTCTTCGTGGCAAAAAGCGACTGATTTTTAGCGCGTTCTTCAAGATGGACTAAGCCGTCCGTTTCCGCGAGGTCAATTTCCTCTGCGGGGATGCCGTATTTTTTAAGAAACCCACCGGCGTGAAAAAGCTTCCGTTGCAGGCGGCGATAGGAATCGGGACCGTAGAGGAGGACGATCATTGGCCTTATTTTAAGCCTCATTTCCGCCTCTGTCATCCTAAGTGCTTTATCCCCACTCCTCTGTCATTCCCGCGTAAGCGGGAATCCAGATAATACAGATTGGTGAGCTCTTATTACGTATATATTCTGGCCAGTAAACGGAATGGCGCTATTTATATTGGTGTCACTAATAACTTAGTAAAAAGGGTGTACGAACATAAAAACGACCTAGCGGAAGGGTTCACAAGGAAATACCAAATCCATACTCTTGTATATTTTGAGGAAACTCCAGATGTACTATCTGCAATAACCAGAGAAAAACAGCTTAAGAGATGGAATCGGATTTGGAAACTGAGGCTAATCGAGGAAAGTAATCCTGGCTGGGAAGATCTATACCAAAAATTCTTTGATTAACTGGATCCTCTGGTCAAGCCAGAGGATGACAAACTTATTTCTTTTTAGAAATTGCAGCTTTAAGGAATGAAACAAACAACGGATGCGCGGTCAAAGGCCGGCTGGTGAGTTCAGGATGGAATTGCGTGCCCAGGAAAAACGGATGCTTATTCTTCGGCAACTCCACGATCTCCATAAGACGCCTATCCGGCGACGAACCGGAGAATATCAAACCCTTCTTTTCTATTTTCTGAATGTAGTCGGGGTTCACTTCAAAGCGGTGGCGATGCCGCTCCCGGATGACGAAATCTTTTTTGGTCTTTTTGATAATGAATTGCTTGTCAGCGTTCTTATAAGCTTCGTAAGCGATCGTGCCCGGAAGAAGCGCTGCCGGATAGTCGCCGAGGCGCATGGTGCCGCCGTAATCTTTTTTGGCTAGTTTTTCTTTCTGTTCCGGCATAATGTCAATCACCGGATTCTTAGTTTTCGGATTTATCTCGGTTGTATTTGCATCCTTAAACCCCAAGACATTACGAGCGAATTCAATGGTTGCAAGCTGCATGCCGTAACATAAGCCAAAGAACGGAATCTTATTCTCGCGAAGATATTCTATAACCGCAATCTTTCCTTCGACGCCGCGCTTACCGAAACCGCCCGGTACAAGTACACCGTCGTAATTAGAGAGGGCCTTTAGAGTAGCTTTTGATTTCTCGAATTGCTCGGCATCGAGCCATTCGATTATAGGCTCCCGTTTTAGGGCATATGCGGCATGCTTTACCGACTCGATGACCGAGATATACGAATCCGCCAGGATGAAATTGCCGCTGCCGAAATACTTGCCGACGATTGCGATTTTCACCGGTGCTTTCTTGGCTCGGATGGTTTTCACGAGAGCGCGCCATTCCCGCATGTCTCGCCCGCGCGGCTTCATATCGAGTTTAGCGAGAAGGCGATCGGTAAGGCCGCCATCTTCGAAATTCACCGGCACCTCATAGATACTCTTTACGTCCGGAGCGGAGATTACGTCGCCCGGCTGCATGTTGCAGTTCAAAGCGATTTTTTCTTTTCGCTTGCCGTCTATCTTTGTTTTCCCACGAGCGAGGATGAGATCCGGTTGGAGCCCCGAAGCATTCAGCGTGCGCACCGCGTATTGAGTCGGTTTGGTTTTCATCTCACTGTCGCTTCCCTGCTGCGGCAAGTAGCTTACGAGGACCAGCGCGACATCCTTCGGATGCTTTAATTTGAGGAAGCGCACCGCTTCTAAGAATAAAATGTTTTGATACTCGCCTACGGTTCCGCCGATTTCCGTAATCACCACATCCGCCTTATCGCGCTTCACCGCGCGATTAATCTTCTCGATTACTTCGAGCGGAATATGAGGCACTACTTCCACGTTCTTGCCGCCATACTCTAAGTTGCGCTCTTTCTGAATGACGGAAAGATACACGCTCCCTGTGGTCATATAGTTGTCGCGGGTGAAATCGCGATCCAGGAAGCGTTCGTAGTTTCCCATATCCTGATCGCACTCGGTGCCGTCTTTTAAAACAAAGACCTCACCGTGTTCGGTGGGGTTCATAGTGCCAGCGTCTACATTTACGTACGGATCGATTTTAATGGAAGTTACGGCGACGCCGCGCGATTGCAATATCTTGCCGATGGATGCGGACGCGATGCCTTTGCCGACTCCAGACATCACTCCGCCCACAACAAAAATATATTTAGCCATCTCCTTGAGAGTTTCTTTTATTGTAACG
>CAZEJX010000002.1:14706-33460 GCA_964512715.1 uncultured Candidatus Saccharibacteria bacterium | reverse complement strand
AACACAGTGGCACCACGAAGCCGGTCATCAATGCTTTGATCGCGTGATTGATAAAGATTATTTTAGGCCAACTCCTGCAATACCTGTTAAGTAGCGTCAAGGTACTTGACAAGAATTATAGCGGGCGTAAACTAGAAAAACTTCTTTGACAATCTGAGCTCCAACTTCTTTCCCAAGGGGACGAGGAGCGACGTGGTAGATCGGGATGGTAACCGTGAGGTTACAAACTACTTCCCAACATCTGAGCGAAAGCTTGTGATGGGATCTCGAGAGGATGCGGACTCATTCTGAGTGGAGAAAGGTGAAAGATCCGAGGATCTTCTTTCTGGAATGAGAGAGTTACCCGCGGCAATCGTAGGAATGCGATTGTATATCCGGTCGGCGCGCGTTGTGTCGCAACCGACTTATTCTTGGATGGTGTGCATACCTGAAGAGAATCTCTGTCGAAGGATGCGTGGTCAATTGATCATGCAGCAAAAACACAACAGAAACAATTCTGGTCCGCCACGGAATAGGGATAAGTGTCGAGGGCGCAGCCGCAAAAGCGGTGCGTAACTTGCAGTGCGAAGGTAAAGAACTGTGTTCCCAACATAGTTTCGCTGACCCCTAGGTACAGCGTTTTACCAAGCAACTGTTTGATGCGTGCTGTTTACAACGGCAGCGCACCATCAGAAACCAAGCCACTTAATTCCGAACACAGAATGTTTCGTCTTGGGATAAATTGAAAGCCTCCACACCTCGGTGCGGGGGCCTTTCATTTTTTAAGCTTTTACGGTATTATATGCGAACTGCGCCTCGCTGCGCGCTTTTTTTATGGATATCAGGAATATCGCCATTATTGCTCACGTTGACCATGGCAAGACCACCTTGGTGGATGCGCTTCTTAAGCAGTCCCAAAATTTCAAACTGAAGACCGGCGCGGACTCGAGCCTTATTATGGATTCCAATGAGTTGGAGCGTGAACGCGGCATTACTATTTTCTCAAAGAACGCGGCCGTTAATTTTAAAGGCACAAAGATCAATATCATCGATACTCCGGGGCACGCTGATTTCGGCGGTGAAGTTGAGCGTATCATGCGCATGGTAGATGGCGCGCTTCTCTTGGTAGACGCGAAGGAAGGACCAATGCCACAGACGAAATTCGTATTAAAGAAGGCTATTCAGGCAGGACACAAGATTATCGTTGTGGTTAATAAGATTGATAAGCCTGGCGCCCGACCAGAATGGGCGATTAACCAGACCTTTGATTTGTTTGTGGATTTAGGAGCTACTGACGAGCAGGCTGATTTCCCGATTATTTACGCTTCTGCAATTCAGGGCAAAGCCGGGAAGGTGCCTGATTTGGAATCGATGCCGGATGTGCTGCCGCTTTTTGAAACGATTGTGGAAACCATTCCCGCACCGAAAATCGCGGAGGATAAGCCATTACAGTTTCTTACAGTGAATTTAGTGAATGATAACTATAAAGGCAAAATTGCTATCGGTCGTTTATACTCAGGCGTCTTAAAAAAGAATATTCCGGTTGCACACGTAGATCGCGAAGGCAAGCTCTCTAAAGCCTCGCTTATCGCCGTCATGCTCTTCGAAGGGCTTGGCCGGATTGAGGTAGACGAAGCCCAGGCGGGCGATATCGTCGCGATTGCAGGTATTCCCAGCGTCTCCATTGGTGAAACTATTACGGATATCGAACGCCCGGAGCCTTTACCGCCAATCCAAATTGAAGAGCCGACTGTTAAGATGAATTTCTTGGTGAACAAGTCACCGTTTGCGGGACGGGAAGGTGAGTTTGTAACCTCGCGCCACCTCGCTGATCGCCTGGCGAAAGAAATCGAAACTGACGTCGCTTTGCGCATCGCACCCGGCGATTCTTTTGATACCTGGATTGTATCGGGCCGCGGCGAACTCCACTTGGCGATTCTCATCGAGAAGATGCGTCGGGAAGGTTATGAATTCCAGGTTTCCAAACCGCAGGTCATTTTGAAAGACGTAAACGGCGTGAAATCAGAACCGGTGGAGCGGGTAAATATTGAGGCGCCGGAAGAATTTATGGGAAGCGTTATTGAAGATATGGGCAAGCGCAAAGGCACGATGATTGACCTCAAAATCGATCATGGCACCGCTTATTTAGAATTTCTGGTACCAACCCGCGGATTGATTGGCTTCCGGAATCAATTCCTTACCAATACCAAGGGATTGGGCATTATGAACTCGCTTTTTGAAGGCTATGAGGCTTATAAAGGTGATTTTGAGAGCAATCCGCACGGCTCACTGGTTGCTTCGGAATCAGGCACTACGCGTGCCTACGGCATGATGGGCATTCAAGATAGGGGAGACCTTTTTTTGGGCCCGGGTATCGAGGTATATGAGGGCCAGATCGTGGGTCAGAACGCAAAAGAAATGGATTTGCGCGTGAATGTCTGCAAAGAAAAGCAGCTTTCTAATATGCGCGCGAAAGGCGATGGTGGTATGGAGTTCTTGAAAGTTCCGCGCACCATGTCGCTTGAAGAATGTATTGAATATCTCGGCGATGATGAGCTTGCGGAAATCACGCCGAAATCTATTCGACTCCGAAAACTTTATCTTACCGAAAACGAAGAAAAGCGCGCGGCGCGAGGGATGTAGTTGACCTTATTTTTATTTAATATATAATTTAATCAGTAGTTTGCGAGGAGAATGAGATGCTCAAAAACTTCTGGAAAGCCCTGGAGATCCGAGCGCGGATGTATCTACTCTTGAGCTTTGGGTTCGGTATTGCATCGCTATTCCTTCGAGGAGGCGATCAATTTCTATCTCTTTCCATGATGATCGCATTTGCCAGTATCACCTGCTTCTTTTACCTGGAAGCAAAAGAAGAAACATACGGTGACTGGCTAACACGACCTTGGTGGGTTGAAATGCGTACGGGTGCCATTTCACTTGGTGGCATAATTGGTGGCATGGCACTTCTTATCTATGTGGGACGAACAAGACATGTTTGGAACGAAGTGTATCACCCTCTCACGGAACATGTTATCGTCTTGATATTGTCATTTGCTTTCGTTATTCACCTCCTGGAGAGTGAGAGGAAACATCTTTAGTTGGTCATTGAGCCGTCACGCTTTTCGCGCGGCGGTTTTGCATTTACTGATTCAGATACCCGATCTTTTTCAGCATATACTCGTTTTCCCATTCCCAAAGCCGCTTGGCACCTAAGAATGCTTCGAAATCCGATTTCCAGAAGGGGAATTCCTGAACTTCTACTACGCCCTCAACCTCACACCATTCGTGTTCCGCGCACGAGACGCCACCTTTTGGCGGACGTACTTTCTCTCTACCGCCTTTTACCCGTTTAGTAGCTCCGCAGAGATTGCAACGGCTGTTTTGATCAATGCGCAGGATCCAGCGTGTCTCTAGCTCCGGGTATTCAGGCAATAGAGCTTCCATATATGCGGCAGTTTGTAAATTGTAATCTCGATAGATAGCCTGCGAGGTTTTAATGTCTAATACGCCTAGTTTACCGTTTATACGGGCGATAACGTCGATGGTACCGGCGTAGCGATGCTCTGAGTGGAGAATCCGGCGCTCTACATCTTCCGGGCACACCTGAATATCCTTAGCAGCTAGAAACTGGCGAAAAGCACCGATGGCAGGGGAAATAGCTTCGGGTACATCCGGGCTTTCACCGAGCATGATTGCTTCTGCTACTTGGTGTACCAGAGTGCCTTCTTCGGCGGATTTTTCAGAAATGGCTTTTGCCCCATCCATGCCGACTTCATTGTAGAAATTGGAGAGGCCAGGTTTCGATTTTATGGAAACAATCCGGGTTACGCGCGGGTACCAGAAGCCGTCAATGGTATATCCGCAGCTGTCCATAAAGTCTTGCGGGGTTTTGAAATAATCAGGCATGGCTTCGTAAGATGAATCATTATACCATCTCGCTTGAAATAAAAAGCGACCCGGAATAGGTCGCTTACCAGATATGAATCGCTTGCCAGAGCAGGGTATGAAATGAAGCCTCGGGAGGCGTACTCCACACTGTGAGCCAGGACTCTTCGTCACCATCAATGATCTGCATCAGATGATCCTCGATGACACTCGCATGCTTAGTGACATCACATTCTGAGGCGAGACTCAGCCTTCCCATTGTTCGGCTATGCACATCGCGAAGGGTGACGGTCGCGATGATTAGGCGATCTTGGTACTCAAACGCCATAATCACCTTGCCGATGTCGAGCTCTTTTCGCATATCCTGAAGAATGAACGCATGAGCTTCCCAGACTTTTCGGCTGAAATCCCCGGGATTAATGATTCGTTCGAACTTCACCTGCCCGATAGGAGCAGTGGCCATAGCGGACTCCTTTCGTATTGCTCCTTCTCTTATAGCAAGTGAGGAAAAGGGTGTCAATTTCACGTTTAGGGCCACGTATAGCCCGGGAAGAAATCTGTTCGGATGTGGTGGGCGGGGGCACCCATATCCTTGAGCATCTTTTCAAATGTTTCTGCCATGGGCTCCGGTCCGGAAAGATAGAATACCGGTTTTGTGATTTCGTGAGCCGCGCCGCGAATCATGTATTCGTCGATTTTTTCCGGCGAGACCACATAGCGTATATTGAAGCTTGGATGCTTCTTAGCTAATGCGTCGAGTTCTCCCTTAAAAATGAAATGCTCGTCCCGATTCGCATAGAGCAACATGACATTGATAGGGAGATTGCGTGCGTCGAGATCGCGTAGAATCGCACGATACGGCGTGATGCCCGCTCCACCTGCAATCCAGACCATCTCTTCGGTCGGATCGGTAACTATAAAATCACCTTCGGGCGGCGCGATTGATTCTATGAATTCACCCACGAGCATTTCTTTCAATGCTTTTTTGAAACTCGAAGAACGCTCGTTATTAAATCGGGTTGTAATTTGAATTACCCGGTCCTGTGGCGCGGAAGCAATCGTGAACCAGCGCTCATCCCCGCGATCGTCCATGTCCGGGTGGGGGAGCTTATAGGTCAGAAACTGACCGGCCTGCCACGTGAGCGATTCTCTAGGTTCAAATATAAAAGAAATAGTATCTGGCGTTTCCTCGCGCTTCTCAATCAATGTTAATTTCATTGAAATGAATTATACGGGATTCATGACTGGATAACATATGAACATTCCGGGTTCTTGAGCCTCAGGGGATAGGGCTTTCTCTCTGCTGATACTGTCGCACAATATAGGTTTTGCGACATAGCTATAGCTAGAACTCTGGAGCTATATCTTTACTATCTAGCCTCGTACCAGGTTTAAGACCCAGGATAAGGCCATCCAAATGAGGTTTAAAAGCGTTTTAATGACCCAAATAATGAGTCGCCATATGGCTAGTACTATCTGATCCAGGCTGATGCCAGTTACATTCTTGAACCACATACTGAGACTTACCCAAAGCGGGCCTATCCCGGGTATTTTAGCCGGGCCAGAATGCGTTATAAACCAAATAAGAAATACGATAAAGATAATCGTAATCCAAACGCGTGCGTTGCTTGCTCCAGACATATTGTATTTATTATAGCAGCTTACAAGTATTCCTCGGGATTCAAAACAACGCCAACCGGTACTAAACCGGCTGCTGGCGGCAGCGATTTCAGCTCGATACTGGGTGCCCAATATAAGCCGAGATGCAGGTGCGGCCCGGTGGCATAGCCCGTGGCACCCATATAGCCGATGAGGTCTCCCCTTTTAACCACTTGACCGGGGAAGGCAACTTGTTTCGACATATGACCATAGAGTGTTGCTAAATTATTAGCGTGCTTAATCAAAACGTATTTTCCATACTGATATTTCCGAAATGAGGATTGATCGTTGTTGTCTACTGCCATAACCACGCCGTCTGCGGCCGCGAATATCGGCGTGCCTACCGAACCACCGAGATCAAGCCCGTTGTGCGGCTTACCGCGATACAAGCTGGATCGTTCGCCAAAGTGTTGGGTAATGCGTACGCTCTGAAGCGGCAAGGACAAAACACCGTGCCCGGTGGTCGGCAAAACATCGGTATTGAAATTCTTACCGAGCTGGTTTTCCATCTGAGTGATTTCATCTTCAAGCGAATCCTGCTGCTTCTTTAAGTCAGTGATTTTTTGCTGATAGACTGATTCCTGATTTTTCGTTTCGTCGAGTACGACTTGCCGCTCAGATTTTTTATCTTCCACAATTGCTTTGCGATTGGTGAGGTTTTCCTGATGGAGCGTAACTTCACTCTTTTTGGAAGACACATCCTCTGCTTTCGCGCGGTAGTCATCGGAAAGCTGATTGAGCTTCAAAATATCTATGGAAAATTGAGCTCGCAGCGATTCAAGTTTTTGCGCGTCATCGAGCGACGCCGAAAGACTCTTGCTGCTTAGGATGACAGCGATGAGATTTTGATCTTCCGCCCGCTGCATTTCTCGAAAGAGTTGCGCGACGTTAACGCGCTTGTCATCAATAGCTTGCGCAATCGTCTGCATCTCGCCATTTAAGGAAGCCAGTTCAAAGCCCAGTTTATCCTCGGCAACACCGTCAGCCTGAATATTCAGATCTAACTGCTTGATAGATGTATCGAGCGACTGCAGTTCTTTTTGAAGCGAACTTTTCTGTTTCTGAACTTGGTTCAGCGTAGTCTGCGTCGCCTGAATTTCCTGATTCAGTTGCTGCAATTTGTTCGAGCGATCTTTGATTTGAGCCTGAATGTCCGGTGGAGTTTCAGCAAACACGAGGTTTACGAGAAGCCCACCAAGTACAAGCACAATACTCAAGACGGCAATGATTCGTTTCATAATTATCCAAGCTTCGCTTCGGCAATATGCAAGCGTCGCATCGCTTCCTCATTTCCCAGAATATTGAGAATCGTATACGGATCTGGTGAAGCCTCCCGACCAGACAACGCGACCCGCAAGGGCCAGAGCACATTCCCCTTTCCGTAGGTTTCAATAAGTGTCTCGATTGCGGCTTTTTCAAGTGATGCGGCAATCAGTTTTGTAATAACTTCCTTCGCTTCTTCTTTACTCCCCTTCTTCCATATGAGCATCTCTAAAGTGTATTCCGGGAGGGCAAAGAAAAGTGTGGCGAGCTCATTGAAATCAAGAAGTGTTATCATGCGTTCGCGCACGGCTTCGATCACGTTATGCCGGAATTCCGGAGACGCTCGCTTGGCTTCTTCGCTCAAGAATGGCTCTAGTCGCGAATTAAGCTCTTCCATACTCAAGCGCTTTATATGCTCGCGATTTAGCCAATTTAACTTTTCCTCGTTGAAGATCGCTCCGGCTTTTTGAACGCGTGAGATATCAAATTCTTTCACGAGTTCCGCGAGCGTAAACACCTCCTGGTTGCCGGATGGATGCCAACCCATGAGTACTAAAAAGTTAATTACGGCTTCCGAAAGATAGCCCTTGTCTCGATACGATAGGAGCGAAACATCCGCGTAGCGCTTGGAAAGTTTGGATCGATCCGCGTTCAATACCAGTGGGATATGCCCATAGAGCGGCGAGGGTAAGCCTAAAGCATGCTGTAAAACGATTTGTTTCGGTGTATTTGAGATGTGATCTTCGCCGCGAATCACGTGCGTTACTTTCATTTCGTAATCATCGATCATGACCGCGAACTTATAGAGTGGTGTCTCTTCGAGATTTCTCGCGATAACGAAATCGCCGAGCAACGACATGTCGGTTTTGACCTTGCCGCGAATGAGATCATCGAACTCTACAATCTCATCCGGAGATTTAAATCGAATTACTTCCGGTTTTTTGCCTTGCGTTTGATCCGGTTTCAAATTGCGGCAGCGGCCGGAGTATTTAGGCGGGCGACCTTCGGCGATCGCCAATTGTTTTTCCGCTTCCAGATCTTCCTTAGAACAAAAACACCAGTAGGCATGACCCTCTCTTAAAAGCTTCTCCAAATAGGTTCTATAGACAACTGTCCGCTCGCTTTGGCGATAGCTCTCCCCGGGTTTTTCTTTATCAATACCCTCATCCCAATCCAAACCCAGCCATTTTAAGGCTTCAATGATTTGTGTCTCATATTCTTTCTTCGAACGCTCTTTGTCCGAATCCTCTATCCGAAACAAGAATATTCCTCCTTTCTGGCGTGCGAAAAGCCAGTTAAAGAGAGCTGTGCGACCGCCTCCTAGGTGAAGGGGGCCGGTCGGACTCGGCGGAAAGCGCACCTTGATAGTCACCCTATTATTTTAGCCGAAAATAAGGCTTTTTTCTACTCCTTCGCTTAACCTACGAAGCACTTTGCATAGAAAAAGCCCCCGATTGCTCGGGGGCCAGATTGATTGATAGGTTGAGTTCTGTCCGAGTGCTGAATACTCGTTAGGTTTCCCGCCGGCGGGTCACCAGAACTTCCTACGCGCTCATGTATGGCGCCGCGGAAATTTTTAGAAGAAACTGAATCGCGTAATTCGTTTCAGCCCGACGTATTCCCTCCAAAGCCATTCAGCGACTTCTTTAAAAGAGGTGTTGCTTTCGAGACCCGCACAATAAGCACGGGGCATGCGTCAGTTCTTTCCAAATCTTTTCGTCTCTCCATCTCCGCGCGCGCGAAGAATTTGAGACTAGGCTATCTCGTTTTGCCAAGATTTGGTCTAGCAGGCGGAAGCTCAGGCCTCCAAAAACCCGCTGCGGGTCACATTCGCTCGGTTTTTTCCGAACAAACATGCAAAACCCGCTTCGCGTCGCCGTGCTTTCCGCATAGGCGTACGTCGAAGATTTTATACAATTGTCGATGGGCGAGCTCCTCCCACTGTCTCTCCTCTGTTTGCACGAACAGTATGGATTTGCTCATCCCGTACTTTCAGCTCTCACCGCGCAACCAGGAAAACAAGAGCTGATTTCTGATGTCAAATATAACCCTTATATTTATAAAAGTCAATAGGTCTAAAAAGCTTGGAAAATAAGGATTTTTAAGGTGGCTCATTAGAAAAAGCCTTTACACTAGGTTTAAAATAAGCTCAGCCAAATCTTTAGCAGCGTTTGGCTTATATACTCCGAGAGCAGCTTCACTCATGCGTTTCCGCGTTTCCGGCTCGAGCATGGCTTTTAATGTAGCAATAAATATAGAAGGAGTGAGATTTGTCTCTTCGATGATATGCGCGATCCCCTCTTGCGCTGCCGCCGCTGCATTTGTTTCCTGATGACCGGAAAGTGGTATGAGGATCATGGGTTTTCCGAAGGCGGTAAACTCGGTTATTGAACCCGCTCCCGCACGTGAGAGCACTATCTCTGCGGCAGAAAGTGCCAAGCCAGCTGCATGATCATCCAAGTATGCTACCGGTGTGTACCGGCTTTGCTTTTCTACCGCTACCGGAATATCTATGAGTGCGGCGCGACTCAACTTTTCTACTTCTTCAAAATTGGCTTTGCCGGTTTGATGATAGATCTGCACTAACGGTAGCAACTCCCTGAGATGAAGGATGATAAACTCATTGATTGCTTTGGCGCCCTGGGAACCACCCATAACCACGAGCAGCGGCAGGTTTGCTGAAAACCCTAAAGCCTCTTTGGCGCTCCTCTCCTCTTGTCGTTCGCTCATGAGGCTTGGTCGAACAGGGTTACCAGAAACAACGGTCTTTTTAGGATTGAAATAACGCTGGGCAGCTTCAAAACCGACGGCGATTTTCTTTGCAAAAGGCGCGGAAAGAAGATTCGCGAGTCCCGGCGAGGCATCAGATTCATGCACAATGATAGGCACACGATAAAACCATGCCGCAACGACGACGGGCCAAGCTCCCGGACCGCCTTTTGAAAAAAGAACGTCCGGCATGAGCCAAAACATTTTCCAAAAAGTCTGCACGAAGGACCAGGCGATCTTTGGAATATCAATAATATTAAGAATGGAGATATAGCGCCGGAATTTACCCGCACTAACATGGTGGTAAACGGCCCCATGAGCAATTACTTCCTCGCTCCAACTGTCGCGCGTTCCAAAATAATGAAATTCGATATCACGCCCCTGTCGGATGTATTCCTGCATGGCTTCCATCACCGCCACGAGCGGATAGGTATGCCCGCCGCTACCGCCACCGGTTAGAGCCACTCGGATTTTATCAGTTTTAGTTTGCATATGAGCGTAACGGCTCAGGACTCCGGAGAGATTATGATCATCATCTTCGCGTCCACGCCATGATGGAGATGCACCACTACTTCATGCTCGCCGAAATCCTTCAAGGGGTATTTCAACTCGATATCAACCCGATCATGCGTGGTTAAGCCATGCTCACGAAGCGCTTTCGATATATTTTCCTTATTGACTGAGCCGAAGACCGAGCCATGCGGGTCGCTCTTCAAGAAAAACTGAATTTTCTTCGCCGCAATCTCATCGGCGATTTTTTGGAGGCGGTGCTTTGTTTCGATCTCCTTCGCATTATGAGCCTTCTCCTCGCTCTCAAGTTTTTTGAGTTTTTCCGGCGTGGCTGGCACTGCGAGACCTCGCGGTATAAGGAAATTGCGCGCGTAGCCGTCAGAAATTTCCTTAACCTGACCCTTGTCGCCTTTGCCCGGCACCCGTTCTAAAAAGATGACACGCATATGTTTCGCTATGTTATTCCATTTCTGACTTTACAACCTCAATCGCCTTATCTAATTGAAGATCCTTCTTATTCTCAATATCTTTATCAGTCAGTTTTACCTCATAATCCGGCACTAAGCCATCATGATCCAGGATCCTACCGGAGGGCAAGACCCAGTGAGCGATGGTAAGCTTAATCACGGAGCCATCTCCAAGATCCATAAACTGTTGCACCGTGCCCTTACCGAAACTCTTTTCGCCGATAAGTTTTATGCCGCGATCGTCATGCAGTGCCCCCGCGAGAATTTCTGAGGCGGATGCGGAGCCTTTATCGATAAGGACTACCACGGGCACCTTCGCGAGCACCTCATTACCATTCGCCCGTTGGGTATCGAGAACTGTATTGTCCCGTCCTTCTTCTTTCACGACCACTGTACCGCGCGGCACAAACCAACCTGCCAGGTCTACCGCGACATCGAGATAGCCGCCAGGATTGCCACGCAAATCAAGAATTACGCTTTGGGCATTCTCAGTTGCCGCTTGATGCACCGCGTTCCAGAACAGTCGCTCGGCATTGGCATTGAAACTGTAGAGTTGAATATACGCGATGCCACCGGGCAGCATTTTGAAATCGAGAGTCGGTGATTCGATCGGTTGGCGGACGATGGAAAACTCTTTCGGTTTATCCCAGCCCTCGCGCAGGAGCGTCAGTTTTACCGCAGTGTCTTTGGGCCCGCGAATGTAGGTGATCGCCTCATCAACCGGCATATTTTCGGTCGAGGTAGCATCGATAAGAAGTATCTTATCCCCTGCCCTGAGGCCTGCTTTTTCTGCCGGAGCGTCTTTTAGGGGAGCAATGATGACCAGCTGGTCGTTACGTGTGCCAATTTCAGCACCAATACCATTGAAGGTACCTTCTACATCTTGTTTGAAGCTCTCGGCCGCTTTCGGAGCGAAATATTGGGAGTACGGATCGCCCAGGGAATTTACGAGGCCGGTGATCGCACCGCGGACTTTCGTTTCATTATTTACCTGCGCCCCCCGAAGATAATTATCGTTGATGATCTGCCACGCCTCCCAAAAAGTAGCAAAGTCAGCCGTGGTCGTGGCGTTATCGATCCCGCTTACTCCATGGATCGTGATTGTCTTTGGAAAATTCCTGCCAATCCCGATGCCAACGATGAAACTGCCGGTGCAAAGAATAATAACGATGAGGGCCGCTGCTGCGAGCCAGGCTGTGCTGCGCTTAGTCATTGTAGTAATCATAAAATACAAATCGCAAATAGTACATTGCGTTTGCTTTACGATTTGCTATTTACACTGCATAATTAACCTATGGCGCTCGAAAGTGGAAAGTATCTTGCGGAGCTCAAGAAGCGCGCCAAGGACTCGCATGTTCACCGCGAGTTTCAGCTTATCGGTCTCGAAATTGCCGATATCCTGAAAGATCGAAGCCACAAATCCCTCTACATAAAGCTTGCTAAAAATAACCCTCGCCCGCACGATCTCCTCGCCATTGCGAAGGAAGTCGCGGAGAAAAAAGATGTAAAGCGAAAAGGAGCCTATTTTATGGCTGTTATTACTGGCAAGCATAAGCCGAAATCTGAAGTGTTTACCTATTCTCCCTCAAAATCAAAGTCTAAAAAGCGCGTACGTCCTAAATAGCAGATAGTCCATGATCGAACGAGCTCATCCTGAAATTCTCGTGCAAGATGTGTCAGCCGAGGAAAAGATACTCCGCCACAAGGCGGAACCTTTTGATTTCTCAAAGATGAGCCTGAAAGAAATCACTGAACTCAGCCGCCGTATGCGAAAGATTATGAAGGCTGCGAATGGTATTGGCCTCGCTGCGAATCAGATCGGACTCCCCTTCGCTATGTTTGTAGCGGAGGTAGAAAGCGACAAGGGCTCGAAATTCTACACGGTCTTTAACCCCAAGATTGAGAGTATGGAAAAAGAAAAAGTGATTATGGAAGAAGGCTGCCTTTCCGTGCCGGGTATTTGGGGGGATGTTTCACGCCCAAAGAAAGTTGTTCTTACCGGTCTGGACAGCAAGGGTCGTCCGATAAAAATTAAAGCCTGGGGGCTTCTGGCTCGGGTTTTTCAGCACGAAGTGGGTCACCTGAACGGTGAACTTTTCATTGATAAGGCGAAGGCAATGTATAAACTTGAGAAAACGAGCGACTAGTTTTCAGGTGCTATGAAATATATCTTTTTCGGTTCTCCCCGATTTGCAAAGATAGTTCTAGAGAAGCTTATTGCGGCTGGACTGCCCCCCATGGCGCTTGTATGTAATCCGGATCGTCCGGTGGGAAGAAAGCATGTCATTACGCCACCGGAGACGAAAATTTTAGCTATGAGCAGCGAGCTACGAGCAGGAGGAACCGATATAAAGATTCTTCAACCAGAAAAGCTCTCGGCTCTGAGCTCTGAGCTCGCGGCTCTCTCTCCTGATTTCTTCGTAGTCGCTGCATATGCCAAGATCATCCCGCAATCTATCTTAGATATACCGCGTCTCGGAACCATTGGCGTACATCCTTCGCTTTTACCAAAATACCGCGGCGCCTCCCCTATCCAGAGCGCTCTGCTTCACGGCGAAAGAGACACGGGAGTTACTCTTTATAAACTCGGTGCAGGCGTGGATGATGGACCGGTGTTAGGAAGCCGTACTTTGGAGATAGGAGGAATTGATACCTACGAAGTATTGGAGCGAAAGCTTGCGGAGCTTGGCGGCACGATGCTCGCGGATATGATTCCGCAATTTATGCGAGGCGAAGTTCATGCTATCCCGCAAGATGATGCGAAGGCTACTTTTACCAAGAAATTTGAAACCCAAGATGGCTTTGTGGCAGATGCCGATGTCGGCGAGGCGCTTTGTGGAGGTTCTCACCTCGTGCAGACTATTCACAACAAGATTCGCGCTCTTGGCGCGGAACCCGGAGTGTGGACGATCAAAAACAACAAGCGTTTGAAACTCTTGGAATCAGAGATTAGAGATGGAAAATTGGTACTCAGGAAGATTCAGTGGGAAGGAAAGAAACCAGAAACACTACAAGACTGAAGCTACTGCGGTGTTACCTGTACGGTTCCGCCGGAGGTCTGCACCTGAATTCCGCCTACGCTTATTTTAGGTTCATACTTGATGACAATCTGATCGCCGTCTTTCAAAACGAGATTCTCGTAATCAGTATTTGGTGTGCCATTTACCGTCATCACGATTTCGTGACCGGCATCTGCTTTAGCGTCAAGAATTTGATCCTTTGAGAAAGTTTTCCCCCACACGGCGAAGAAATCTCCGAGCGTGAAATCACGCTGCTCGGGAGACTCTACGTGGATGGTTGAGTGATCTTCGTCTTCCGCATGGGTATGAAGCGGGTGGAGGCAGGTTGCGCTGATGCCCGTGTCCGGAGGAATGGATTGTTCTTTGCCGTTAATGAAGATGTGAAGATGCGGATGAATATGGAACTGAGTTGCCATATCGGTTGTGCAAGAGAGCGCAAGGTCTCGCGTGGAGAGCTTACTCGTGTCTTGTTTTACCGTGCCTTTAATACTCGAAAAAACATTGATACCTAAAAGACTGATGACCATCGCACCGACTACAACCACTACCGCGATACTTCGCCAGCCCATTGTTTCATTTTTCTTTGCCATAGGAAACTATGGTAATCCTTAACTGCAGCAAGGGCAAGCGGCTTCTTAACGCAGACTTAAGACACGTTTTCTATACTAGACGCGAGTCGAAAAAATAATCAAGAAACTTCATATGGCACAAGACAACAAGGACAACAACAAGTCCCAGCGTGGATTCGCCTCCATGGATGAGGATAAGCAACGTGAAATAGCTTCGAAGGGCGGACAGAGCCAGGGCAAAGAAAACAACCCCGGCAATTTTGCTAATGATCCGGACAAAGCCCGGGAAGCTGGCCGTAAAGGCGGACAGTCCTAATTTCTAAAGAGGATATTCCGGAATAAAATGCGCCATCGCGGCGCGTTTTGTTTTGAGAATAAGCATTTATTCTATATTTAGAATTTCTTTAAGTTTTCTTGAACTAGGGTATTTTATGCTGTACCTATATGAGCCTTGTACAAGAAAAGCTAAAAGCAATTGAGTTGCGTAAGAAAGGGTTTTCATATTCGGAGATATTAAAACAAGTACCCGTAGCAAAATCTACGTTAGCTTTGTGGTTGCGCGACGTACATCTGTCTAAGCGCCAAGTTCAGAAATTAACAGAAAAGAAATTACAAGCCGCTTTTAGAGGTGGTGCAGCAAGACGTAATAGAAGAATCCTCTCCACGAAAAATATATTTGCAGAAACAGCTCTAGATTTCACTTCTATTTCTAAAAGAGAGCTATGGCTTATAGGAATAATGCTGTACTGGGCAGAGGGCGCAAAAGAAAAGGAGTGGTGTCTGGGTGGAGGAATAAAATTTACCAACTCTGATCCCCATATGATTAAAGTATTTCTACGATGGTTGCTGGAAGTTGCTGAAATACAACCTGCCGAAATATATTTTTCAATTGTGATACATGAAAATTCTGCTAATCGCAAAAATGAAGTACTCGATTATTGGATGAGAATAACTGAGTTTTCCATTTCGGCTTTCCCTCATTTTTATCTTAAGAAAGATACAGGAAAAACGAACAGGAGAAACATTGGTCGGGATTATTATGGATTGCTTCAATTACAGGTCAGAAGAAGTTCAAAGCTGTGCCGTAAAATTGCGGGCTGGACAAATGCCGTGGTAAACTGTCTGCGCAAATAAAATTGGGAGGTCGTCTAATGGTAGGACAAGAGGCTTTGAACCTCTGAATCTAGGTCCGATTCCTAGCCTCCCAGCGACTAAAATGCCTTTACCCGCCTCACGGCGGGTTTAGGCATTTAGGAGTCCCGAAGAGGCTGCTAAAGCGGCCGACGAGGGGCGATTAAGCTCTCTATGCGTGAATACGCGGGTTTAGAGTTTTAGGAGTCCCGAGGTGTATTCACCGAGGGGCGATTACAATCCCCTCAGAAGTAGTATAATTGCCCCCATGATTCACGACATCTATCCGGAGGATTGGCAGCAGACGCGAGGTATTTACTCGCCGGCTAAAAAGATTGACTTGGGAAACGCCTATCTGATCTATGTATCAGGTCAACAGGTTAGTAAGAATCAAAATAACGAAGTAATTACAACTGATGTTGAAGAGCAAACCGAGCTCGTTTTCCAGACTATAGAACGAATACTTAAAGCGGCTAACGCTTCTATGAATGATGTTGTAAAAGCTCAAATATTTTTAACCGATATAAACGACTTCCCGAAAGTTTCTGCTATTCGGGATAAATGGTTTGCTTCTAGCAAACCAGTAAGCACCCTACTTGAAGTGAATGCGATGACTCGTAAAGGTGCGAAGGTGGAAATTGAAGTGACTGCTGTTGTTAAAAAATAAGACATTACAAGAGGCGCCGAAGCGCCTCTTTTATTTTTTACCTACCTCAATCGACTTCTCACATGCCGCGTGGACTCCATCAGCGATAACCGTCCGGATACCTCCTTTTTGCATTGCGTAGATTGCCGCTGCTGTAGTACCTCCAGGTGAAGTTACTTGGTCTCGGAACTCGGCCAAATGAGTATTTGGATTTTGCGACACGAGCTCCGCCATACCGCGAAATGTTTTAACGACAAACAATCTCGCATGATGGCGACTCATCCCCCGCTGTACAGCGGCGTCGATCATAGACTCCATAAAGAGCACGACATCCGCAGGTCCTGTGCCAGAGACTCCGGTCACGATATGAAGCTGATCTTCGTCTTCGAGAAATACTTCTTTACCAAGTGCCGCGATAATGGTTCTAGCAGCTTCTCGTTGATCCTTGTTTATGCCGTTTGAAGTCCAACCCGTGATCCCCCTGCCGATCTTGCCGGGTGTATTTGGCATCGATCGAACTACGTTTTGCGTTCCAAGCGCGTCGCTGATAGTTTTTACGGCCACTCCTGCCATGATGGAGATAATGAGCGTCTCTGATCTGATTTCCGCTCTCAGTTCTTCGAAAACTCTGTTTCGAATGTGAGGTTTTGGTTTGATAGAGAGAACGATGATGTCTGCGGCGCAAGCATTTATATTCTTAGTCGAAATTCGAACTCCGTATCTTTCTTGAAGTTCAACTCCTCGCGCTTCTCGCGGTCCAATAGCAAGAATACCCTCCGGTTCGATCATTTTCTTTGCAAGAAGACCTCCGATGATTGCCTCCGCCATATTGCCGCTACCCACAAATGAGATCGTCTTTCCTTCTAGCATGCTTTTCTCCTTATTAAATTTTCAAGAGGGTTTTGGTATCGGCCCTCCCGCTAAGGCAGAAGAAAGCGCTACCGGCAAAGTCCATAACAAGAAACCCCGCTTGAGGCGGGGATTTCAATTCGTGATGGAATATTAAAAGTCCCGCCCTAGATAGTAGGTTGCGGTTGCGGGAGCAAGTTGAAACGAAAACGATCTAAATGCATGTGAGATATCTATACTCTTATGGGAACCTTACGTCAAGTATTCTTTGCTATCTATAAGAAGTTCGACAATAATCAACATCATGAACGTCTGGTTTATCCGTCACGGGCAAAGCGTTAGCAACGAGAAGGGCCTCTTTGCTGGCCAGCGGGAGAACTCCCCTCTTACTGAGATGGGTCTCGCACAAGCACGTGCGGCAGGAGAAGATCTGAGAGCCAAAGGCGTTAATGTATCAGAACTTTTTTATTCTCCACTCGAACGCACTCATCAGACGGCAATGGAAGTTCAGAAAATCTTTCAAATGCAGGATAGTCTCCTTACGAGTGATGAGCGCGTAATAGAATATGATATGGGAGAATATACAAACACTCCTATTCGAAAGATTCCTTCGGTTGTATTCACCTCGGGAAAGGATTGTGAGAATCCTGAGCTTTTCCGAAAGAGAGTAGAAGCTTTTCTGCGTGATCTTATTCGAAAACCGGATGGTGACTACCTCATCGTGAGTCATGCAGGCGTAGCGCGATGTATTGAGGCAATGAAAAAAGGAATGACACCTAATGCCTTTCATGATTTGCCGACATATCCTAACGCGGAAGCAATTTTGTTGGATCTTGGCTGGTTATAATGGTGTATGCTTACATCTAAGAAGAAAACCTGTAGCCGTGGCCATGCCTATTCTGGTACTGGGCCTTGCCCTGTTTGCTGGCCTGACCACTATAAGAAAAAATCATCTCCGAAGGTAGGCTCATCAAAGACAGGTATGCGTTACGTGGCGCTTCTTCGCGGTATCGGACCCACTAACCCTAATATGTGAGGTGAGCGACTAAAAACTCTCTTCGAAGAACTTGGTTTTACGAATGTTCATCCGGTGATTGCGAGCGGTAACATCGTGTTTAACTCCCGCTCTAAAAATTCAAAGCTCCTCGAAAATAAAATCGAAGAAGCCTTACCTAAGAAACTTGGCTTCAGGAGTACGACTATTGTTCGCAGTAAAGAAGAATTGGAGACGCTTGTTGAAAAGAATCCCTTTAAAAAATTTCACGATGAGAAGCCGAATTATCTTCTTGTTACTTTCTTTAAGGATCGCAAGCCGGAGCTTTGCTCGGTTATTAGATCAACCGAAGAAAAGACACCGGATTTCATGAGTAAGCTGGAGCGGCAGTACGGCAAGGCTATTACGAGCCGCACCTGGAAAACCATCGGGCGGATAATAAAGAAGATGGAGGAAACGGTTTAAAACGACCCAGTTTCTACCTTGCCGGCCCGTTCGTAGTTTGCGAAAATTACTCCTCTTGGCGAGACTTTACTGTCGGTTAACTTGAACGCCGCGGGGATAGTTCCTTCCACAAAAATTTTTTTGCCTATGCCGAGCGTAATCGGGAAGATTTTCAACCATAGTTCATCCACGAGATCATTCTTCAGAAGTGTTTGAATCAAGTTGCCGCTGCCCTGCACTTGAAGCTCCGGGCCGTCAGATTGCTTTAATTTCTTGATTTCCTCCGCAACGTTTTCTTTGAGTATCACTGTTTTCTGCCAATCAGATTCCGTAAGCGTAGTCGAAGCCACATATTTTGTTGCCGCGTTGATACTCGTACCAATAACGCCCTCGTTGTGTTGAGGCCAATAGGCTTTCCAAATATCGTATGTCTTCCTTCCGAGGATCAAGTCGAACGGGTGCCCCATCTGCTCGTTCATAATCTTGCCTGCCTCTTCGTCGAAATACGGCACGGTCCAACCACCATAGGAGAATCCACAAGAAGTATCTTCCTCGGGTCCCCCGGGACC
>CAZEJX010000002.1:0-14696 GCA_964512715.1 uncultured Candidatus Saccharibacteria bacterium | reverse complement strand
TTTCTTTCAACACTGTACCGGCCCAACAACCATAGGTGAAACCACCATAAGTATCTTCATCGGGTTCCCATGGGGCCTGCATGACGCCATCGAGAGTAATGAATGATAAAACGATTATTTTTCTCATCAGTGCATTTTAACACTTAGGCAGTATAATTCTATTATGGAAATGATTGTTCAAGGACCGAATAAACTTCTCTTAGAGGACAAAGAGTATATCTGCGCGATCGGTGCAAGCGGCATTACGGCCGATAAACATGAAGGCGACAAAGCGACTCCAAGAGGTACCTGGCCGCTCAGAATGGTCTATTACCGCCCGGACAGATTACCGAATGGCATCATTACGAAACTCCATATGGTAGCCCTCACACCTGATGATGGTTGGTGTGACGATGCGAATGATCCGAACTATAACAAGCACGTGAAGCTTCCCTACCCTGCGCATACCGAATCGCTATGGAGGGATGATGAGATCTACGATATCATTGTCCCCCTTGGCTATAACGACGAACCAGCCATACCCGGTAAAGGTAGCGCCATTTTCCTGCATATCGCCCGGGAAGGATTCACGCCAACTGAAGGATGTGTCGCTCTTTCAAAAGACGATCTTTTAGAAATTCTTGCCTCGGTTGATAAGGATACACTCCTTTCGATACAATAGCTCTATGCGCATTGAACCACTTTTCAAGGAAAACTACCTCACGTTTGTGAAAAACAGCGTGGGAGCAAATACATATCGCAACCTCTACGCCCGTGTGGATGGCAAAAAGAAAGATATTTTAAAAGATGGAGAGCTTTCCTGTGCCTTTTTTGTTTCGAGCGTGCTTATGACGTTCTTTGGGCTTACGGACGGAATTCATGCCACCGTGCAGGGTACGGAACGCGACCTTTTAAAATCTGGCTGGTACACCATCGAGAAACCTCGCCCTGGCGCAGTACTCGTATGGCGTGAGTTATTCTTCGATAAATCCGGCGAACCACATCATCATATCGGTTTCTACACTGGCAGCGGGCGGGCGGTGAGTTTCAGCGATACTTCGAAATCTCCTGTTTTGCATCACTGGACCTTTGGTAAAAATACTGGCAAACCCACGCGAGCCGTAGAAGCGATTTATTGGAATAAGAAGATCACATAAAAACACTCCGCCCATAACGGAGTGCTTTTAGATTGGATTGCAGCTCTTAGTGCTTTCCGTGGCGCCATGAGTGGCCGTTAGGGCCCTGCTCAATATTTGTAACATTGAAATTCGCATCGAATTTCACCGTCACGTAAGAGCCGTCGGATTTCACCATATGCGCTTCGTAGACTGCGCCTTCGGCATCAGTTTCAACACGCTCTACGGTACCACCCGGAACTGCCGCTAAGGCTGCTGTAGTGGCTTTAGAAGCGTTATCGCCGGTAAGAAGCACTTCCTTAACACCATTTCTCCCAACATGGCCTCCCTCATGAGGATCATGCATGGGGTGATTATCACCCGTACTCGGAGTCACGCTCATTGTCGTACTTCCATCAGTCGAAGTGACGCTTTGAGCATGACTTTGTAGAGCCATACTCACACCGAATGTTCCGACTACCAGAGCCAGTGCTGCCGGCAGAATAACCTTCTTGCGTAGTGTCATAGTAATTTTAGATTGGTATGCTAGATCTAGCTTGATCATTTCGCGGATCGACGACTGCCGCGAACGCCTATTACTACAACCCATCCGCACGAATATTTCGGTTATTTCTTGCGCGTAGCCTTCATGAAATAAATGTACGTGGAACGTTGTATTATAAACGGATGCCTGGACTTCACGATTACTCCGACGAGGATGTCGCACGGGCAGTTCAGAACGGCCAGAGTAATGCATTTCAATACCTTATCGAACGTTATGAAGTGAAAATTGGCCGTTATGCACGTAAATTCCTGGCAAGCAATGAGGACCGCAAAGACTTAATCCAGGAGGTATTTCTTAAGGCATACGTGAATATCCGGAGCTTTGACGTAACCAAGCGCTTTTCACCCTGGCTCTACCGCATTGCACACAATGAATTTATAAATGCCCTCAGAAAATCACCGAACGGGAAAATAATATCGTTTGATGCTTTTGATCCGGATATCTTGCTTCCCCTTCCTCCGGCTAAAGAGACTGCGGATGATAAAGCGCACTACGAAGAGATGAGAGCAACGCTTGATAGCGAATTCCAAAAACTCGATCAGAAATACCGGGAAGTGCTTGTGCTCTATTATTTTGAGGAGATGAACTACAAAGAAATCTCTGATATTTTACAGATTCCGGTTGCAACGGTTGGCGTACGGCTGAGTCGCGGCAAAGCTTCTCTTAAAAAAGTCGAGCATCTCAAAGATCTCACCACATCATAATAATGGAAAACAATACTATCCAAGAAAAGATTATGAGTGCCATCAAAAATGGCGAGGTAGCTATGCGACCGCGATGGCACTTCATCCTTATGGGTTCCTTGGTTTTTGCTGGTGCCGCAATTCTTTTGGTAGCGCTGCTCTATGTTGCTGGACTCTCTGTTTTTATGCTGCGTCAAAATGGAGCCTGGTTTGCGCCGGGCTTTGGTCCACGCGGGTGGCTCACGCTTTTAGAATCGCTTCCCTGGATCCTTATGTCACTTGCTGCGGTGTTTGTCATCATCCTCGAAATTCTTGTGCGTCGTTATTCGTTTGTATACCATAAGCAACTTTGGTATTCCCTGCTTGGAATTCTGGGAATTGTCATGGTTGGCGGCATCGCACTTGGCCGGGGGCCGTTTGAGCACGGCCACCCTGGGCGCCCCGAAAATCATTTTCCTTTCGATCGCCATTTCGAATCCTTGGGGCCGTCAAAGCCGCGTAACATTCATGAGGTGGCTGTGCTCCAGACCACGAGCAGCACCCTTGTCGTAGAAGATATCCGGAGTGGCGGTACTTCTACTATCATTATTACGCCTTACACCCAACTTCCAAAAGAGCTGTCGTTCTCGTCAGGAACCACACTCCTCATTTTTGGCGAGAGCATGAATGGTGGTGCTATTGAGGCTCAAGGTATTCAGGAATTCTAAATTATTTTGCCTGCCAATCGGTTGCCTGAAGAAGGCCGAAGACATTGCCTTCAGGGTCAATCACGCGAGAGAACCAACCCAGTCCCTTCATTTCCCACTTGTCTTGCCCCTGCCACTGTTCAATCGTGCCACCATTTTCTCTTACCGCAGCGATTACTGTATCGATATCATCCACCTGCACCGTGCAGTCAAACGTAATGACTTTGCGGATAGGGTTATCAGCGCGCTTATAGAGACCACCGTTAATTCCTGGCGTGCCCGCCGGGCCGGTTTCAATCATCCAATAATCCATACCTACACCTGGCATGGTGGATTTGTCTATTTTCCAACCGAGCGCATTCTCATAGAATTTTTTCGCGCGCTCCGCGTCATCTACCTGTACTTCGAAGTGAATAGGACGATTCGCCATGGTATTTTTGAATTAGTTATTTTTGACTATAGACTTTATTATATCCTATTCGATTCAGATTAGATGAAAATGCCCGCCGAGTGATATCGGCGGGCATTATGAGTGCTCTAGCTGTGCGCTTCAAACCAGGCCGCGCAACGACGATCGAGCTCAAGCTTCAAATCTACGATTTCGTGAAGCTCTTTATCCCGTGCTTCATCGCTTATCATGTTGTTCAGAGTCTTGAATTGCAGAGATCGCGTTCTTTCAGCGATCTCTCGCCTGATCGTTTGCACTGACTCTGGCGGTTCCGGATTCTTCTCGAGAAAGTTCATGAGCCCTTCCGTGACTGACATTAGCGGCATATGTGCGCTCCTTTCTTATTTCGCCTTGCGCCGATAGCGCTCGTAGAGGTAATGGCCTTTGATCTTTAGACTAACCAAGGTGTGCCAAAGAGCGGTTTCCGGGGTGCGAACCATACCCGAAATAAAAAGTGGGCGTGGCGCATCTTTGGAATTACCGATTACTTGAGGGGCGCGAGTAAGGAAGAATTCGTCATACAGTTCTGCGCCAACTACCGCGCCGTTAAAACCAGCGCCGCCTTCGATCAAAAGGAAATGGATTCCTTGATCTTTGAGCCATGCACATGCGGCTTTGAGATCAACTTCACGATCGCTACCGAATGTTACGACGGTGGGCGTCATGCCGCGCGCGCCAAATTCTGCCTCGACTACTGCCTTGCCACTTTCGGTGGTAATGACGAGTGTCTCCACATCCGGCGTTCGAAAGACCCCGGGAACCGGAACTGAGAGATCTTCGGGAAGAATTTTACCGCTACCGGTTACGAACACGGAAAGCGGATTTTTTCTCTTTTTTCCCAGTTTCTCACGAAGCGCGCTGTACAGCGGCGCATGTTCCTTAGAAATGAATTCCGGTGTCCAGAGATGCTCCGGTTCGGAACGCAACGTATTGGCTCCTACCGCACACGCATCGGAAACAGCTCTCAGAAGTCCCATCGTAAAGGTGTCCTGCGGATTGAACCCAGAAATATCTCCCCCGCCCATATGACCCGGGATATTGAACGATGTATGCCCCTCAAGCGTGGTCACGAAATTAACGACGGTAAACGGTCGGTCGGCGGGCATCTCCGGAAATGAGAGCTGGCCGTCGTAGAGATATTCGAGCTCACGCGTTAAGAGTGGCCTTTCGTTCCGCTCATCCAAAAGAGTTTTTAATGGATCCATAGGTGCTCCTATTCTAATCGTTTTTTCAAACGCAAACTAGGCAGAAAATATCATCAACTACCCGATGAGTCAAGCTCAATCGTGAAATTTCCTCTTTTATCCCTTCTTCCTAAACCGTACGGTGAATTGCGGTTCGTACTCTTCCTCGCGCGCGCCGGTTACTTTCACTGATTCACCTTGGAGCAGATTTTTGAGCGCAAGATCGGCAAGCAGCTCTTTATCATCCGCGATTGCCCGCTTCAAGAGTTCTGCCTTTTTTGCTTGTTCCGTCATGTGTCCCTCCACTCCGGTTTCTAGCTGCTTTTTCTTAGCGCGCAAGGTCTTCACCTCGTCGAGAAGTGATTCGTAGTCGCCAGTCGATTCGAGCATATCTTTTTTGATTCGATTCAATTCGCGAACTTCCCGTTGATTTTCCTGAATTCGATTGAATAATTCCTGGATAGTGAGCATAGATTTGATATAAAAAGCGCGACGAGAGAAATGGTACCGCACTCATTCATTTTTGAAAATAGAATGAAGACGTACTTGTGCTCATTTTCGAGAGAGGGCTATAATGTGGCTCTTATGGCTCCTCATGGCGATATTAAAAAGCCAGTGCAAGGATCCCTCGAAATCCTGAATCTGGAACAAGAGCTTGCGGATATGCGGCATTCCCGCGATCGCTTGCAGCTCCTCGCCAATGCCACAAACGTATTTCTGGATGAGACGCTCGATTATAAAGAGCGCCTCCATAATCTCGCACGGGTGATTGTTCCCTACTTCGCGGATTGGTGCGCGATCAATATTATCCAAGAAACACATGCTTCCTATGCGGTAGTCACGAGCGCTTCCGAGGAAAAGAAAAAGATAGCGGAAGAGATACAGGCAAAATACCGACCGCAGCCTGAATTCGACTATGGTGTTACTCAGGTTATCCGAACCGGCACGGCTACCCTCTACCCGACTATTCCGGATGATCTCGTGCGACAAACCACGCAAAATGAGGAACACTATGAGCTTTTGAAGAAACTGGGGCTCGTATCGGTTATGGTGGTTCCGCTCATCGCCCGCGATCATGCTATCGGCGCCATCACCTTCGTAACCGCGGAGTCCGAATACCATTACAACGAGGCTGATCTTGAAATCGCGAAACAACTTGCTCATCGTGCCGCGATCGCGCTCGACAACGCGATGCTCTATGAACAAGTCGTCGAGGCAAGTCGGGCAAAAGAGAAATTTCTTGCCATGCTCGCGCACGAACTTCGAAACCCCTTAACTCCTATCCGGAACAGCCTGCCTATACTCGCCGCTAAAGGTGAGGATGATTATGACATCAAAGATATTTCTCAGATCATGGAACGTCAAATTGCCACCATGAGCCGATTGCTCGATGATCTTTTCGATGTTGCCCGCATTACCGAAGGCAAAATTCAGTTCCGCATGGAAACGATTGATCTTTTGCCGGTACTTGAGCATGCAGCTCACACACTGCGACCGGAATTCGAACGCAAAGGTTTCAATTTTTCTTATCGATTCACGGAAGGACCGCTCATGGTGCGCGCGGATAAGGTCCGTATTGAACAGGTTGTGGTGAACCTCTTAAATAATGCGGCTAAATATACGCCTCCCGGCGGGTACATTTCGCTCGAGTGCGCGCGGAGCGATGGCGAGGCAATTATTCGGGTGCGGGACACCGGCAAAGGCATACCTCCCTCCATGCTCCAAAAAATATTCCAGCTATTTATTCAGGTGGATCAATCTATTGATCGGCCGGAAGGCGGCTTAGGACTAGGACTCACGCTCGTGAAGATGCTTGTTGAGCGTCATGGCGGCAGAGTGACGGCCGCAAGCGAAGGCGTCGGCATGGGCAGTGAATTTATAGTGCATCTTCCACTTGTAAAACATATTGAGACCAACGAAGCAAAGCCCGAGAACGGACATTTTTCCAAAGATATTCCTAAAAGAATTCTCATTGTGGACGACAACGAAGATGCGGCTAACTCGATTGGCAAGCTCTTAAAAAAGATCGGGCATGAGACCCATATTGTCTATGACGGCATGAGCGCCATTGAGACGGCTCCGGAGTTCAAGCCGGATGTGGTGCTTCTGGATTTGGGCTTACCGGTCATGGATGGGTACGAAACCGCGGCGAAGCTCCGTAAGCTTTTTGAAGATACTCCGGATATGCTTATCATCGCGCTTTCCGGCTACGGCCAGGAAGATGACCGGCGCAAAACTGCCGAAGCCGGTTTTAACCATCACCTCGTTAAGCCGTTTGATACGCAGGAGTTACGCGATATAATAAACAGCTGGAAAACGGATTAAAAAAATAAAATTTTGTAATTTTCATAAAGCAATTGTAAAATTGCCAGGTTGAAATTATAAAATTCCATCCTCTATGTATAACCCTCTCTCAACCGCGGAAGAAGCCATCGTGCACCCTGAACCGCATTCTGACGCCAGTGAAATCGTGCGGGATATTGTAATCGGCATGGCAGACGGTCTTACCGTGCCGTTTGCGCTTGCGGCAGGCATCGCGGGAGCAGGTGTGCATACCACGCTTATTGTAGCCGCAGGCTTGGCGGAGATCGCCGCGGGATCAATCTCTATGGGCTTAGGCGGCTATCTTGCTGCGCGCGGCGAGTCGGAGCATTACGCCCGGGAGAAGGCTCGGGAAGAGCTGGAGGTCGTCGAGAAACCCGAAGTGGAAGCTGAAGAGGTTCGCGAGGTTTTTGATTCCTACGGCATTGCGCGGGAAGCATCGGAACACATTGTGACGTCACTCAGAGAAAGGAGCAGTGACTGGGTACGATTTATGATGCGTTTTGAGCTTGGCCTTGAGGAACCGCATCCAAAACGGGCGCTCGTATCTGCTCGCACGATCGCGGCCTCATACATTATCGGCGGCGTTATTCCGCTTCTCCCCTACATCGTCATCTCTGATGCTCTTTCCGCACTGCGGCTATCGGTAATCTCCACACTTTTTGCGCTTGCCATCTTCGGTTACTTCCGCGGAAAATTTATCTCTGATCAACCGATTAAAAGCATGTTTCAAACCATGCTCGTTGGCTCTCTTGCCGCAGCTGCCGCGTTTACGCTTGCAAGACTTATCTCGTAGAGATTGAGAATCAAAAAACGCCCCTCAGGGCGTTTTTTGGAGTGCCAGAGGTTTAGAGCGAGAGCTCGCTGCCCTGCCCGGCACTTTCTTCAGAAGCGGCATTCGGACCGCAGGTTTTCGCGTCAGTCTTGAATCCAGACCAAGCCGCGCGTACTGCTTTGTTATGGGTCTGCTTAGCAGACTTCAATGAAGCGCGATACGTTTTCCAAGCGGCATTCACTTCGGTGCGGATCTCTTTGCGATCGGTCTTGCCCCAAGCGGTATTCAAAGCTGAACTGCGCGCGGTCAAGGCAGACTTCACTGCGGTCGAGAATGCATCAAAGGCCGAAGCAACAGCGCTTTCGCGCTTTAGAACCGCCGTCTGTACGCAAGCGGTATTTACGGTTCTCGGAGTAGACGAAGCCGTGGAAGTGCTTTCCGCAAATGCCGGAAGCACCGCGGCTCCGAGGAGAATTGCTCCCGTCAAGCTACCTACAAGTAATTTTTTCATGTGAAATATCTTTAGATTTTCCGACCTTTCTTATATGTTTTAGGGAGCTTTCATTATAGGAAATTGTGAAAATCGCCGCAATGGAGTATCATAGGTTGCTATGCCAGATATGCTTTATACGAACCTCAAAGTAGGTTCCCCCAAACACTCCGAGGTTCACATAACCGGCGAGATCCCCTCTCATGTCCTTGCGGAGTACGCCACCGCTATCCTCAAGGAAACACAAGCGGATTTTGCCCTGCCCGGCTTCCGCAAAGGTATGGTGCCTTTGGAAATGGTGCGTCAGCATGTGCACGAGCATCGCATCCTGGAAGAAGCAGCGGAGCGCGCCCTCCAGGAAGTGTACCCGGCCATCATTGACGCCGAGAAGATTGATGTGCTCGGCCGGCCAGAAGTTCAAATAACTAAACTTGCAGCAGGTAATCCGGTTGAGTTTACCATTCGCGTCGGTATCCGACCGGAGATAAAACTACCGAATTATAAAAAGATCGCTCAGAAGATCGTCGCCGAAGAGAAGCAGCCCGAAGTGACCGATGCGGAGCTTGATGAAGTTATTCTTACTTTGCGCAAGATGCGCGGCGGTGAAAACCCTGCGGAGCTCACGGATGAATTTGTGAAAACTCTGGGAGATTTCGCCAGCGTAGAAGAGTTTAAAACCAAACTCAAAGCGAATATCGCGCTCGAAAAATCCGCGGATACCCGAAAAGAAACCCGCGAGAAGATCGCCGAAGCGTTGGCCAAGGAGTCAAAGATGGAACTCCCCGAACTCGTTGTAGCGAGCGAGGCGGAGAATATGCTGAATGACTTGCGCCACGATTTGGAACACGCCAAGCTTTCGTTTGAAGATTATTTGAAACGTGCCGAAAAGTCAGAGGAAGAAATTCGCAAGAATCAGCGCGGGTACGCGGAACGGCAATTGAAGACTCGTTTCATTCTTGAAGCGATTGGTCGAGAAGAGAATATTGAACCGAAACCGGAAGATGTTCAAACCGAAGCAGAACTTTTGCACGAGCGCTACCCTGACCTTGAGCTCGAACGTATTGAGGCGTATGTGAAAAGCCTTCTTCGAAACGAAGAGGTCATGAAACTTTTAGAAGGCACTTCAAACACCGAAGCAACGCCTACAAATTCGTAAGATCACTTGGCCGAAGATCGATTTTCGCCGCAGCCACGCCTTGTGCATCATATCCGCGCGCGAAGACGCCGGCGGCGCCTTTGAGTCCCGTGGGAACCATCATCGTCCAAAGCTCATCCCCTGCCTCGTGGGAGGTGAGCGTTGCGTTTCCCAGGAATTTCTGCTGGCCACCGATTACTGCCCAGAGCTCTACCCGGCTCAAGTTATCCCCGGTTATGAGAAATGAGCCTTGAGCGATTGAGAAGGCTTTGATGACTGCCGGTCCGGCATCGCTTTTTTGATGGGTGCGCGAGAAAACATAACCGCCAATCAGGGCGGAGATAACGAAGAGCACTACGGCGCCAGGGAGAAGCCAACGAGAATTCAGCATGCCACTACTATAGTCCTAAACCGCTTAAATTCAAGGTCTTGAGATACATGGGAATGACAAAGAGTAAGCCGATCGCCGGCAAAACAATCGTCACGAGAGTAATAATGAGCGTCCACATGAAATACTTACGCATCCGCTCCACGGATCTAAAGATCGCTTCGAGCTTAGCTTCCTGCGCCTCAAGTTTCTTTATAATTTCTTCCATACGCTAATTGTACACTAGACCTTCTCTGAATGCGTGCACTTTGGATAGTTCTTGCAACCGTAGAACTCGCCGAATTTGCCTTTGCGGCGAACGAGAATCCCTCCGCAGATCGGACACGGTCGGATATCCGGCTCCTGTTGCACAATTCCTGTTTCCGCGAGAGGCTTCTTAGATAGTCGATCTGCTTCTTGGTTTTTCTCGCGTGGCACCCACTCGATTTTATACTCAAGTCCTTCAAGCAGAATAAATGCCTGATCGAGGAGCTCTTTAAGATGAGGGGCGTCATCGTGAGGAATCCATTTCGTCTTTTTACGATTCCATCCCCAGCGTTTCATGACCATAGAGACGACGAGATTGCTATCGCCATGGATAGCGAGCTTGCCCCGCTCCCCCATCTCCCGAAAGGCTTTCAAGCCTTCAATGAGCCCGGTGTATTCGGCAATATTATTCGTCATGCCTTCTCCCTTTCCCACGATACCGCAGCCCTCTTTGATAATTTTTTTGTTTTTGTAGATCACCCAGCCGTATGCGGCCGTGCCGCCGGGATTTACTGGTTCGCATGCTCCGTCAAAATAAAGTTCGTACATAGTTAGAGTTTATAGATTACATCTTTCCGCTCCACCACGATCTTCCACCCGGCCCGTTTCGCGTGAGCATGCAAGTGGCTATTGGGGTTGAAGCAGATGGGGCGATCGACGCGTTTCAGAAATGAAATATCGCTTTCGGTGTCACCTACACCCACCGACCCTTTGAGCGTTAGATTCTCTTTGAGCAAGGCTCGCTCGAGTATTGCGCCTTTATTGCGAATGGTTTCGATATCCATATACTCGCCGGTATACCTGCCGGTTGTTTCATTGATTGCGTAACGCAGCGCATACACCTTATCAAAGCCCAGATTTTTTGCGAAAGAATCCACAACGCCTTTGGGGGAAAGAGAAATCGCGAGAAGAAAATATCCTTTCTTTTTGAGTTCGCACGCGAGATCACGAGTGAAGCGATACACTCTGTCTTTGCGCAAACGCGCCACCTGATTCGCTACTCGTAGAAAATCCTTGAAATGAACTCCGCGGATATGGCGCTTAAAAGCATCTATGACCGCCATGATGTAATCGTTGTAGGAGCCCTTGCGATCCAGCCAGGCTGCATGCGCTTTGGTATAGCGCCGTGCCGCGGAAACCGGAAAGAGTCCTGCTTCGATCATGGCATCCATCACCTCGATCAAAAGACTGGATCGGAAGATGGTTCCATCAATATCGAAAATAGCGACTTTTCGCTTCATGCTTCTTATTATATCCCGGTTTTAGGAGTAAGCGCGAAGCTCTTGACACGATATCTTGACATTTGAGATATTATGGTATATACTATTTAACAGAAGTGAAGACCGTGTGCTTCACGCATTGCATCAACTGGGATGGGAGGGAGTATGAAAAAGATCTACGCATGGTTTCTAGACGCGCTGCGTGAGGACGCGAACAAAGGCGTCATGCTCTATCGGTGGCGACTGCGCACCCTGAAGGCAAAACTCGCTTTTGCCCCGAGCGCGAAAACGCAAGCGCTCCAGCGGAAGATCTTTGGCGTGAAGCCAATGCTTCGCACGCTCGAGAACTGGCGCGCACACATCGTCGCAGAGCGGCAAAAACTTGGGCTTCCCTTCAAAGGACCTATGGCCTTGCGGCACTAATGCATCGCACCCCGTGAATCACGGGGTGTTTTGTTTTTTATTCACGCGCGAGTGGCGGCAAGGACTCGTCAACCCGCAAACGATCCGCTCCAAAACGATCTAGCTCCTCGGTATATTTTTTATAGAACTCCGCAGGCGGTTTGAGCCCGCTATCCGCCACCACTTCCCGCTCCTCTTCCGGCAGGGTGAGCAAAAAGTCGCGCCAGGCAAGCTCGTCACCCAGCCGCTCCCAGAACTCTTCCGCGTCGCGAGTCTCAAGAATCTCATGGCACAGAGCATCGAGCTTGCGGCTCGGAAAAAGACTATCCTTACGAGCCACAAAATCTTCGGCTTCAAAACCGGGAGCGAAGGAAAGAAGATGCCGCTCTAATTCCTCGAGATCCACCCGTTCTTCCTCTTTTGCTATTTGAAAGCGGCGCCGTACGTGCATACCAATCACGTATGCAAGTAAAAGCTCTCGATACTGGTCGCGGGTAAGCCCGATACTACCAAATTCTTCTTGCATGTAGGCTCCATAGTATAGAACTCACATAGGAATTACAACCGGGAGTTCTACTTTTCTGTTTCGAATTTCAAACGACTTTCTTCCTCTTCCGCAAGCTCGCTTTCAATTGTGCCCGTACCACCCAATCCCGCTACACCAATCCCCCAGGGATCAACGCCTCCCAAAAGAAAATCATCTCCACCCGCGGCAAGACCACCCACAACGCCTACATCCCCCGCTTCGGGATCTCCCGGATCGCGCAGATCAGATGGATTCACGAGAAGCTCGCGCCGCTCCATATCGTCAATTTCTTCGAGTGCCTCTAGTGCTATTTCCGGCAAACCTACGCCGCCGGTTCCCATACTTTCACTCAAACCTGCTACGCCGGGCTCTAAGATAACTCCATCCGGATCCGGACCTAGATTTTCCTGCCAGACGTTATCGGTATTTTCTATCATGCATAGAAATTACCAAGCGCCGATGAGCGTTCAATGAAAAGCTTGTGGCACTGCGCACGCTTTTAGAGCGCAGCGAGAAGCCCGGCGGGATTCACATCTTTTTCGAGAAGCGCGTACGGCACTACTACCTGCGGTGTGCCGGCCGCTCCCGGAGCCACTTGATATCTATCGAATACGATAATGAGTCCGTCCTTCGCGATCAGAAAATTCTTATAATTACTTGCGACCGGAGCCGCGCCACTTTGAATTTCTTGCATGCCTTCGGCGTCCTTCGGATCAATCTGCAGTTGCCGAGCGATATCTTTAATCGCATAGGTGGAAATGATCGCGAGATAATCAGATCCGGGCTTAAAAAGATCTTTAAGACCTACTTCTTTGCCTGTCCGCATGTCATAGGTAAGGGTATCAACGAACGTGCTGTCGTGCGCAGAGCCTATCGTATAGGTTGAACTCTCGAGCTCGATGCTCAAAATCGCCGGGGAAAGATAGGTTTCTTTATAACGCATCGTGAGGCCATTTTTGACATCGGGAAGATCGGCGATGGAGGGCTCGAGAATGCTTTTAAAATTACTTACCGAAGCATCCACATCTTTTGTAATACCCGCGTTGATACTGTTTTGAATATTCGTATCTCTAAGCCCGGTGAGCTTAGGATACTCGAGGTCGATCGTATAGGGAGGATTATCGCCGGAAGCAGTGGAACTTACGGTTTGGAGAGCCGGTGTTCCGGTCCGAGAGGCCTCTTTTTCTACATCAATCTTTTTCGGATGCGGCGCAAAAATGGCTACGGCAAGGAGCACGATGAGCGCGGTCCATATGAACATCCTGCGATTCCGTTTCTTCATGCCTATTTTACCGGATCCTCGCCGATCGGCTCTTCGGCGGTTTCTTTGGCATGCTCCCAGAAGGTTTCTGCTTCAGATTCTAGATGCTCGAGGCGAGTATAGTAATCCGGAAACTCATTGAGGTGCGCGAGAGCAATCTTCCCTGTCATTGCGAGATCGTCATTCGTCACATTGGTTTCGGGATCCACGCGGCCATGCTCTAATTCAATCGCAAGGCCGATGCGAAATTGCTCTTTACTAACCTTGTCCCAATCCACGCCAAGGGTATCCCCAATCGTTTGCGCTTCTTCGGTTGTAAATTCACGCTTCTGCATAGATGCCTTTATTGTAGATGGAGCTTCCTCTAAGGGCAAGGAAACCGCTCCATGCAAGGGCCGCAGAGAGAGCCCCTACTTCATTCCAAATTTCGTCCGTTACGGTATCCGGTCCATCCCCAAGCTGTTTTTGATAATGGAGATAGTGCACGTCGGTCAGCCACTCCTCAGTCTCGTAGAGCGTACCGCAGAATGCGACGATGAGTATGGCGCCGATTATGATGCCCACGGTAGCATGCTCAACATACAGCTTCCCCTCCCGCACGAGTTTTTCTAAAAGCCATATGGCAACGATGGCGACGGTTGCGCCACCAAGAAAGTGCAGGAGTTTATCCCAGTGGTGAATGCGGGAATAAAAATGGAACATGTCCGAACATGCATCGAGCATCGTATCAAGAAATACGAGGAGTCTTAATGTCGCTGACAGTTGAATAATCTCAATGATGCCCAAGACCAGAATTGCCGTTGCGGCGAGCCCAAGCCAGCTGTAATCGGGCTTAAGGTGAAGAATAATCCCATTCCAAGCCAAGATCTCAGCACACATTAAAGCAATAAACAGCAATCTCACTGTCCATTTCATGCTCCCACTATGCAAAACCGCGCTATAGGAACCATGAAGCTCGGGAATTGCGCCTTACTATTTGCTCTGAAGATTCTTCTGATGCTCCTCTGTATTCAGTAACCCGCACTTTTTGTACTTCTTGCCACTTCCACACGGGCAGGGATCGTTTCTGCCAATATCGCTCGACACTCCTAGAGAGCCGCTCGGGACGAGGATGGGCTGAACGGAAACCCGCTCTGAACTGTTATCGGCTTGTCCTTGGCTATTTGCTAGCTTAAAGACATTCGCAAAGACCCATTCGTTGAAGTTTCGCCACAGCGCTTCAAATAATCGGTGGGATTCTTCGCGATATTCTACCAGTGGATCGCGCTGGG
>CAZEJX010000001.1:0-36505 GCA_964512715.1 uncultured Candidatus Saccharibacteria bacterium | reverse complement strand
AAGGAGTGAAAATTATCCCCCCGTACAATGCCGCAGCGCGCCTCGGGCGCGCTGTTTTAGATGTAACCTACAAGCTCAAATTCGGCGAAAGCGAATCCGCTCGCGGGGATGATGATCTGCTTACGGAGCCTATACCTGCGTCCGTGATAGATCATGATGCGCCCTTCGGGTTCTATCTGTCCTTCAGTGCCGACGAAAATGAACGAACGAAAGCGTTTGTTCTGAGCGTCATAGGGCAGAGCCCTGGTCTCGCGGAGATGGGCGTACTTATTGCGGTGCACTCGCGCCGCGTTCCGCAAGTTTCTTCTACGCGATATCCGTCGCGCCGGCTTTCGGTGACTCATGCGTACCTCCGACACGATCTGCTTTCTATTTTATAGCTCACTTGTTCCGCGCCGGCAAGCATAGCGGCGTCTTCATGAAATGTTTCTTGGTATCTTTCTAGGATGCCAAGATGACTACCAAAACAATCTTTCTTCTCGGCACACTTAAAAAACAGGAGAAACCGGAGGATTATTCGCACACCGAAGTGTTATGTGAGTTATTAATAGAGGAGCTTAAGAAGCTCAGTGCCGAAAGCGAGATAGTGCGGCTCGTGGATTATGATATTCGCCCGGGGAACAAAACCCATATCGGCAATGATGATTGGCCGAAGATACTTGAGAAGATTCTCGCGGCAGATATCCTCATCTTCGCCACGCCCATCTGGTGGGGGATCCAATCCTCGCTCATTCAGCGTGTTATCGAACGCATAGATGAATTGAACGACGAGCTTTTAGAAACCGGCAAATCAGAATTCGCGAATAAGGTAGGCGGTCTCGTGATTACGGGCGGTGAAGATGGCGTGCAGCACATTATTGGTAATGTTTTGAATTTCATGAGTTGGAACGGATTCACCATTCCACCCGCACCGTCTCTTTCCTGGACTGGCGAAGCTCCCAGAACAAAAGAAGAATTGAAAAAGAAATTTCAGGAATCCAAGCCGACCATGGGTATGGCGCGCACCATGGCGCGGAACGCCGTGTTTTTCGCACGACTGCTCAAAGAACATCCGATTCCGGAAGAAGGCGAGGGCGTCATGGACTCGCTTGCTCCCGGCACCGTAGGTATCCACGAACGAAAATAGAAACTAAAAACCCCGCTTGGCGGGGTTTTTAGAGTGTTCTCCCGATTTCCCGTTCCAAATCACGCTTCTTAATAGTTTCGCGCTTATCACCTTTCTTTTTGGAGCGGCCCACGCCGAGCGTGAGCTTTATAAATCCGTGGCTGAGATGCGCCTCAAGCGGCACAAGCGTCTTGCCTTTCTCGCCGAGTTTACCGAGAAGTGCGCTGATCTCTTCGCGCGTAACGAGGAGTCGCCGGGAGCGCTGCGGGTCATAATCGTGAGGCGTATTGCCCGCCTGATACGGCGCAATCTTTGCATTCAAGAGCCAGACTTCGCCACCCCGAATGACCGCATAGCTTCCGGCTAAGTCGAAGCGGCCGGTTTTGACGGCTTTCACCTCGTGTCCTTTGAGCTCGATGCCGGCTTCGACAGTTTCCAGAATCTCATAATCGAAGCGGGCCCGGCGGTTTTCCGCAAGGTATGACATGTATTCAGAGTAGCGAGGAATCGCGAAACAGTAAACAGGAAGCAATAGTATATACTATATTATATAATATAGTATATAATATTGCGGGCTAGGGGCAATCGGAGTATTCTGTACGGTATATGCGAAACGTTGTAGAACATCTCCTTCATACGGCACTCGGCGATTCTCGTGGCGAAATTCTTCCCGAAGAGCGGGAGGGTTTTGGTCATTACACGACGGCAGTGGCCATGCAAATCGGAAAAGAGCGTGGGGAAAATCCTGTCGCGGTTGCAGAGAATCTTGCCGAAAAAATGAAGCAAGCTGCTCCCGCAGGACTCATTGAGAAGATCGAGGTAGCCGGGCCGGGGTTCATAAATATCTGGCTCACTGTGTCCGCACTGCAAAAAGAGTTTACAAGGATTGTAAAAGACGCTGATTTCGGAAATGCGGATGCTCTAAAAGGCAAGCGAGTCATGATCGAATACACCGATCCGAATCCGTTCAAGGAATTCCATATCGGACACGTGATGACGAATACTATCGGCGAATCCCTTGCGCGTCTCCACGAAGCAGCGGGGGCAGAGGTTCTCCGGGTAAATTACCAAGGTGATGTTGGTCTCCATGTGGCGAAGAGCGTGTGGGGGATGACGCATCTCGAGAACGAGATTCCCTCCGAAGATGCATCGCCGGCAGATAAGAGCAAGTTCTTGGGGCGCGCCTACGCGCTCGGTTCGAAAGCGTATACCGAGGATGTCTCCGCAAAAACCGACATAGATTCTCTCAATAAGAAGATTTACGAGAAAAGCGACGCAGATGTTGTCGCCATGTACGATAAAGGAAAACGGTGGAGCCTGGAATATTTCGAGACGCTCTATGTGCGCTTGGGAACAAAGTTCGTCCACTATTTCTTCGAGAGCGAAGTCGCGCCGGAAGGAACACGCATCGTGAAAGCGCACCCGGATATATTCGTAGAAAGCGAGGGCGCGATTATTTTCCGCGGCGAGGAGCATGATCTCCATAACCGGGTATTTATTAACGCGCTGGGACTCCCGACCTATGAAGCAAAAGAATTGGGTCTCAATAAGATTAAATTCGATACCTATTCGCCGGACACGTCTATTATCGTTACCGGCAATGAAATCAACGAATACTTCAAGGTACTTTTGAAAGCCATGTCCTTGGTGCTCCCCGAAGTTGCCAAGAAAACGACCCATCTTGGCCACGGCATGCTCCGCCTGCCTACCGGCAAGATGTCCTCCCGCACCGGTGACGTGATTACTGCGGAATGGCTGATTGATGAAATCAAAAAAGCCGTGGGTGACAAGATAAAGGAACGGGAGTTCACGGCGGAGGAATCAGAGCGTATTAAAGAGTGCGTGGCGATCGCCGCCATCCGCTACTCAATTTTGCGGCAAGGGATCGGCAAGGACATCATTTTCGATATTGAAAAATCAATCGCATTCCAGGGTGAGAGCGGTCCGTATCTCCAGTATACCTACGCGCGATTGCGAAGAATGATAGTAAAGAGCGGAGAGCAATCTGATCTACTCGCTAATCACGCTTCACTGCTCACAACTCAGCACGAACTGCGCCTCATGCGCAAACTCTTTGAATTCTCTGATGAGATAAAAAAGAGCGTAGCGGAAACGATGACCCATAACCTCGCGAAGTATCTCTACGAGGTCGCGAATCTCGCGAACCGCTTTTATGAGGATCAGCAGATTCTGACGGACGAGAACACCGCGCGCCGCAGCGCGCGACTTATCCTCGCCGCGACTGCCGCGCGCGTACTCGCGCGCGGGCTCGCCCTCTTGGGCATTGAGGCATTGGAGTCTATATAAAAAGCCGCCCTTTGAAGAGTGAGGGCGGCAGGGGTTAATTATTGATCTTCACTGGAGTGATGGGAGTGTCCCTTTTTGAGCTCGGCAGGGGCTCACCGTTTTCTGCGTCGTGTATCCATGTTCTAAGCTCCTCAGGATTCATAAGATCGTGAAAGTGGTGGTGGCAGATGATGTCTGCGACAATCGTGCGCGGATCGTTTCTCAAATGGGAAAAATTCAATCCTGCGTATTTACCCTCCCGTATTCTGCGGATGAGGTCTTTCGCATACTCTCGCATGCGATTATCGAGTGGCTCCGAGCGCTTTTCTTCCATCCCCAAGCTCCATCTTTTTTCTGAACCAAAGTGCAGCCTCTATTTTAGCACAAGAAGTTAAGCTCTCATTAACTTTGAATTTCGTCTATTTTCTGATAGTTTATAGGACATATGCAGGATAAAAAGCCTTTTGATGATGCTCTCTCTATTCCTGAGCTCGAAGAGCGAGTAGCTGATTTTTGGGAGAACGATAAGACCTTCGAGAAATCGCTTGAAAAGACCAAAAGCGGCGCTCCGTATACCTTCTACGATGGCCCGCCGTTTGCTACCGGTCTGCCGCACTATGGGCATATTTTAGCCTCTACGATAAAAGATCTTATCCCTCGCTACCAAACCATGAGCGGGCATTTTGTGCGCCGACGCTGGGGTTGGGATTGTCACGGCCTGCCGGTTGAGGAAATCGTGGAACGCCAGCTCGGCATTTCCGGCAAGAAGCAAATCGAAGAAGTCGGCATCCAAAAATTTAACGAAACCTGTCGCGCTACCGTGCTCCGATTCGCGGATGAATGGGGGAAGATGGTCCGCCGCTTGGGTCGCTGGGTGGAATTCGAGAACTCCTACAAAACCATGGACCGCACGTTCATGGAGTCGGTATGGTGGGCATTCAAAACCATCTACGACAAAGGTTTGGTGTACGAGGGACGCAAGGTACTCTTGTATTGTCCGCGCTGTGAAACACCGCTTTCGAATTTCGAAGTGGCGATGGATTCGAGCTACAAGGACGTGCAGGAAGAATCCGTGTACGTGAAGTTTAAGATTAGCAGCGAACAAGCTCGCCACTCGCCACTCGCCACTCCTGCTTACCTGCTCGCCTGGACGACAACGCCTTGGACTCTTCCGGGAAACGTCGCGCTCGCAGTGGGTAAAGATATTGATTACGTGCGTGTGAAAGTTCAGGGAGAAGAACTTATCCTCGCCAAAAGCAGACTCGTCGCTCTCAAAACTGATTGCGAGATAGTTGCGGAGATGAAGGGCAGAGATCTCACGGGGCTCTCCTATGAGCCGCTTTTCAATATCCAAGCGGTCCAATCCGAGAAGGCTTTTAAGGTATACCCAGCCGATTTTGTTACGACGGAAGACGGCACCGGCATCGTCCACACTGCAGTGGTCTACGGCGAAGATGACTACAAGCTGGGTCTGGAAGTCGGGCTGCCCGTGGTGCCGCTCTTGGATGAGAAGGGGAAATTTAATAAAGATGCGCCGGAGTTCATCCGTGGCGAGTACTTTAAAGACGCCGAGCGTGTCATTAAAAAAGATCTTGAGGAGCGCGGTTTGCTCTTCGCTCGTGCTAACCACCTGCACTCCTATCCGCACTGCTGGCGCTGCGGCACGATGCTCTTCTATAACGCCATCCCGGCGTGGTTTGTAAACGTGCAGAAATTAAAACCCGGGCTTCTTGCTTCAAACGATAAGGAAATGAATTGGTACCCGGCGCACCTGAAACATGGCCGCTATCAAAAGACGCTCGAATCCGCGCCGGACTGGAATATCTCCCGCAACCGCTATTGGGGTAATCCCATCCCGGTATGGAAGTGTGAATCCTGCGGCGAAAACCACGTGATGGGATCGGTTTCAGATCTGAAACTTGAACCGACAACGTTGTATTTCATGCGTCATGCCGAGGCAGAGCAAAACGTGATGGATATCGTGAACTCTGATCCTAAAGAAGACACCTTCCACCTTACCGAAAAAGGCAAGGAGAGCGCAAAGAAAGGGGCAGAACTCCTTAAAGAAAAAGGTTTGGATCTCATCATTACCTCGGATTTTATCCGTACCAAGGAGACTGCCGAGATTGTGAGCAAGGCAACCGGCGCGCCGGTCGTGACTGATGCGCGATTGCGGGAATTTAATACCGGCGTATGGAATGGTAAACATAATAGCGATTTTGACAAAGCCCGCCCTCCAGAAGGGTGGTGGAAAGTCGCACCGGAAGGCGGAGAAACCTGGACGGAAACTCGAAACCGCATGATGCAGGTAGTGCATGAGATCACTGCACAACATCCGGGAAAGCGTGTGCTCATAGTAAGCCATGGCGATCCGCTCTGGGTTGTTTTTGAAGAGTTGAACGTTGAAGTTGATTACCCGCAGTATGCTATTCCTTACGCTATAGAGGCTACGCTCACTGATCTCCACCGCCCGTATATAGACAATGTAGTGGTCAAATGTGAGAAATGCGGCGGCAATGCACGGCGCGTGCCGGAGATTTTCGATTCCTGGATCGAAGCCGGCTCCATGCCATTCGCGGAATACCATTACCCCTTTGAGAACAGGGAAGTATTTGAGCATCGCTACCCGGCGCAGTTCGTGGCGGAATACATTGCCCAGACCCGTGCGTGGTTCCAATTGATGCACGTCATGAATTTCGCCTTGTTTAATAAGGCGCCCGTCGAGAACCTCCTAACCACTGGCACAATCCTCGCCGAAGACGGCAGCAAGATGTCGAAATCTAAGAATAATTACCCCGACCCCTGGCTAGTGATTGATAAATTCGGCGTAGACACGTTGCGATTCTATCTCATGGGGTCAACTATTATGCAGGCCGAGAATCTGAACTTCAGCGAGAAAGATTTGGGTAACGTCCATCGCAAGGTAACGCTCATTATATGGAACGTATATCAGTACTTCATGACGTACGCTCCCACTGTCATTCTGAGCGACAGCGAAGAACCTTCTGGAAGAGCAGGAGATCCTTCGGCGAAGCCTCAGGATGACAAACAACACGTCCTCGACCGTTGGATCCGGGCTCGCACTAAGGAACTTGTAATAGAAACAACCGATCAATTGGATGCGTACGATACGGTGAAAGCCGCACGCGCCATAGAAAAATTCGTAGATGATTTCTCTACCTGGTATTTACGCCGCTCTCGCGGTCGCGAAGATAGCGGGTTCTTTCCGGCTTTCTACGAAACGCTTATCGTGCTCTCGAAAGTCATTGCGCCGTTCATGCCGCACCTCGCGGAGGTGATCTACTCGAATCTTACGCATACCATGTGCGAAGACCCGGCCATGCACGGCTCGGTGCACGTAACGCCTTGGCCGGAAAAAGAAGCGCTCACCGGCGAGGAACAAGACTTAATAAAGCAGATGGAGCTTGTACGCGGTGTGGCAAGTGCAGGACTGTCCGCTCGAAAAGAGCTTAGTATTCCAGTACGCCAGCCGCTGGCACGCATACAAGTCAATAAAGAAAAAGATGAACTCATTCTTACAAATCTAGAATTAGCAGAAATACTTCTTTCTGAACTAAATATCAAAGCTATGGTGAGTGACCTTCTGGATAAGGATGAAACGAACACTACCATTAAGAGATATCCGCTTCCCGATGTTCGTGGCGCGGCATATATGTACATAGATACCGAACTCACGCCCGAACTGAAACTCGAAGGGTTAACTCGCAACTTAGAACGCTTCGTACAGGAACTTCGCAAAACTCAAGGTTTTAAGGTGGGGGAGGAAGCAGTTTTACATTACGAAACTTCCGACGCAGAAATTGAGAAAGCCTTCGCGCAGTTTGATACGAAAAAAACCTATATTTCAAAGATAGAGAAAGGAAGTGGTACAGAGGATTTCGAAAGCAGAGCGAAGATTTCCATCGAACGCACATAACGTTATCGCGCGACTTGATCGCGCGATCTCATGAGATCGCGCGGTGCGTACCTGCCTACCGGCAGGCAGGCCGCAGGATGACTCTATAAAACGATTCCGATCTTCTTTTTCGCCTCGGCAAGTTTCTTATTCGCAACTTTAGCGGCAGCTTCAGAACCTTCGCGGAGAATTTTCTTAAGTACAGCGGGCTTCTTGAGAAGTTTCGCTTTCTTATCGCGAAACGGCGCAAAGTGATTTGCAATCGTTTCCGCTAATTCGAGCTTAAACTGCGCGTAGCTCTTACCTGCGAAGCGCTCTTCAGTGTTCTGCAGAGTCTCGCCGCTAAGAGCAGAGTACATACGGAGCAAATTGGAAAGCGCCGGCTTATTTTCCGGATCGTAGAAGATCTTCGTGCCAGAGTCTGTCACGGCGCGCTTCACTTTATCCATAATGACTTCCGGGGAATCATCCAAGAAAAGACATCCTGCCGGATCGGATTTGGACATCTTCTTCGTAGGGTCTTTAAGGTTCATTACCCGCGAGGTTTCCGTAAGAAGCACTTTCGGTTCCTTAAACGTTTCCCCGAATCGCTTATTGAATTTTCTGGCGATCGTACGGGTAAGTTCAATGTGCTGCACTTGATCGTCTCCGACCGGCACGATTTCCGGGCTGTAGATCAAGATGTCCACCGCCATAAGAACGGGGTAATCAAAAAGCCCCACATTGATATTCTGCTCCTGACGGGCAGCTTTGTCTTTATACTGTGTCATGCGCTCAAGCTCGCCCATAGGAGTGATGGTGTTAAAAATCCAGGCGAGCTCGGTGTGCGCGGGAATTTGAGATTGCTGGAAGATAATGGATTTCTCCGGATCAAGACCAGCTGCAATGAAATCAGCGGCAAGATCGAATATCTGCTGCGATTTGTGCGCGGGAACAAAATCTTCCGTCAGCGAATGCAGATCTACGATACCGTAGAAGCATTTGTACTTTCCGGAATTCTGAAGGTCTACGAAATTCTTGAGAGCACCGAGGTAGTTACCGATATGGAGTTTTCCGGTGGGCTGAACACCTGAGAGCAGCGTTGGTTTAGACATGTATTAATTAAATTCGCCTGGAATATAAGCTGGTTTTTCCGGTGGATTGACCGGCGAGCATGTATCGCGGAGATTCTCTTTTCCGCCGTAGGAACAAATATCTTCTTTGTTAGCATATCTTATCCGGGCTCCATTAAATTCGTAATAGAATTTCTTGTACTGTTGGATTTCTCCATCCCTCCAGCTTCCTTTAGGGCTTATATCATTTATCCAAACCAGAGAAGTGTCATCATTGGGCAATAAGAATTCGCTATAGAAGTAACGTATTTTTCCGTTGATCTTCGCAAGCAATCCAAAAGTGCTATATCCACCAGTTCCATCCTGGCCGCAGCTAATCAATAATTCTTCTTTACCGTCCTTATTCAGATCTACTGCTTTAACTTCACAACGACTTGCGCCAATCGGAACTGGGGCATCGTATGTGACACCCGCTATATTAAAGAAGTATGCTACGCCCCGTTCAGTTTTCGTGCTCGTTGAATAAAGAGTGGCTTCAGACGTATTGCCATCTCCGGAAAAATCTACAGCCACTTTATCGATATCGCCGAAACATTGCCAACCATCTTGTACGGAGCAGGGGAACTGGCTCTTCTCTACGATGCTGTTCTCTACGGGCTCAGAGACATTATGATAATTTTTGACAATAAAATAACCGCCTATCACTAAGATGCCCACAATACATAGCATCCCTACTGTTTTCATGCGTCTATTGTGGCATACAGGGCGGGGGTTTTCAAATGAAACCCGCCAAGCCTGCCTGCCGGTAGGCAGGTCTGACTCGGCGGGATGACAGAAGCTAGACCCGTATAACCACCGGCAAAATCATCGGTCGGCGTTTCGTCTTGGTATACAAGAACTGGCCAAGCTGATCCCGGAGAAGCGTTTTCACGTAATCAGGATCAATCTCCTTGTCATGGGGTAAGCGGTCAAAGATGCCGCGAATGCGCTTACGAATATCCTCAAGGATAGTGCTGTGCTCTTTGATATAGATGAAACCGCGGGAGATAATATCCGGATTCTTATGAAGCTTGCCGTGCGCGCCGATCGCGACGATCACGACCACCATGCCTTCCTGGGAAAGATTCACGCGGTCGCGCAATACGACTTCCTCCACGTCGCCGACGCCAAGTCCGTCAACCATAACGTAATTTGTAGGCACTTTCTCTTCGGTCACGATAAACTCATTCGGACGAAGAATAGAAAGCTGGCCGTTATCAATAAGCTTTACCTGCTCTTTTTTCATGCCGAGTGATTTGGCGATTTTCACTACGAATTTGCGGAAATAGAAGTAGCCATGAATCGGTACTACGAATTTGGGCTTTACGATATCCATAACGAGCTTCAAGTCTTCACTGTAGGCATGACCGCCGGCATGAATGTCGAGAAGTTTGGAGTTGTAGACTTCATCTACCTGGCGGGCGATATTGTCCTGAAGCGTTTGCACGCTGCGCTCGTTGCCCGGCACGACGGATGACGAGAAGACAACCGTATCGGTAGGTTTCAAGGCAATAACCCGGTGCTCGCCGCGCACAATGCGCATAAGTCCGGCGTTCGCTTCACCCTGGGTGCCAGTGGTAAGAATGACTACCTTGTCGTCGCGGTGCTTGTGCACTTCTTCGAGGGTAATCATGACGTCCTTCTTTGCCTTAAGGAATCCAAGTTGCTTTGCGATATCCAAGTTGGCGATCATGGAGCGGCCGTTCACGGCAACTTTCTTTCCGACACGATCGGCGATGCCGATGATTTCTATGAGGCGATCCACCATAGAAGCGAAGGTAGCGATGATGATCCGGCCCGGCGCGTTCTTGATAAGGTGCTCGAGGTTTTCAATAACCACCGATTCCGCCGGGCAGTGCCCCGGCGCTTCCGCACGGGTACTGTCGAGGAACGCGGTGTGAATATCCATCTTGCCGAGGCGCTCAAAGACTTCGAGATTCTGAGGGTTACCATCGCGGTCGATGTCCAGGCGGAAATCGCCGAAGGACACCATCTTGCCAGCAGGCGTGTCGAGTACGAACCCGCACGCTTCAGGAATGGTGTGTTCGATGTGCATGAATTCTGCCGAGAAGTTCTCGGAGATCTTCACTTTGGAGCCGTCCGTGACGACTTCAAAGCGCAATTTCGGGGCGTTCGGAAATTCCTCGTGACGTTTTTCAACAATGGCTTTCGTAAAAGCGGTCGTGTAGATAACTGGATTTCCCAATTTTTCAATCACGTAGTGAATTGCCGCAATATGGTCATAGTGACCGTGGGTCAGAAGAATACCGCGTACATTTTTCTTCTTAGGTTCAAGAGAAGAGACATTCGGAATGATGAAATCAATGCCCGGTGTCTCTTCCTCCGGGAACTGAATACCAACGTCCACAATGACGATTTCATCTTTGTATTCAAAGTAGGAGCAGTTGCGTCCCACTTCTTCCATACCGCCAAGCGGCACGAATTTTAATTCGTCGTGCTTGGGCGGAGCTATTTTCGCCGTGCGCGCCGGAACGGCCTTCGTACCGCGGTGAGACGATCTCGAGTGGGTAATCGGCTGATCCGTACTGAAGGAACGCGCATTGCGCGGACGGTGTGAATTTTTACTGCCTCCCTGCCCGGAGCCGGGCCGTGGAGCGCCCGCTGGCTTCGAACCAGGGGCAATATAAGTTCGTATACGATTTGGCATTTATTTTTTGTGTCATCCCGGACTTGATCCGGGATCCAGTGCTGGATTCCCGCCTTCGCGGGAATGACAATGTTATTTATTTTCGACTAACTTATTAATTTATTTTTCCTAAATTCTAGATACTAAATTCTGATTGTTCTGCTGTGGGCAAGGAGGGACTTGAACCCTCACGACCTTGCGGTCATAGCGCCCTGAACGCTACGTGTCTGCCAGTTCCACCACTTGCCCAGGTAGGAGTGCGAGCTCGATTGCAATGTAACAAGAAGGGGCGCTAAGCCCGTGTATTTCAAATAAAAGGAGAAACGAACGTTAACTCTAGTCTAGCAGATAACGAGAAAACCGTCAAAGCCCAGCTATTTTTTAACCCGCTTGGTCGTGACGTACCACCCTTCTACGTTTTGGAGCCGGTCTGCCGCATCACTTATGGTTTGCGACTCAATGCCGCGGATGGTTTTCGAAGTAACGTAGGTAGATTGGGGCGAAAAGAGGAAGAGCGCAGGGTTATCTTTAAGAATAGTATCGCTGAGGTCGCTCATCTCTGCCGTGCGTTTGGCAGTATCCTGTTCCATGCGGATCTTCTCAATCAGATGATCGGCTGCAGTGTTCTGGTAAAGCGCAAGATTCAAACCCGGGTAGAGTCGTTCGGATGAATGCCAGAAGGAGAAACTATCGCCGTTTTTGGTGAGCGTATTTCCAAAAAGGAGGGCCTCGTAGGTACGATTCTTGATGGGCCCCGCGAGCAGCTCGTCGAGTGGCACGCTCTGGATCGTGGCGCGCACACCAATTCGTTCCCAGGCATCCCTTAAGAGCCCCGCGGTTTTTACGAGAAACGGTACGTCCGGTGTAAGCAGGGTGAACTCTGCGCGAATCGTAGATTTGCCGATTTTTTTCGTAAGCACGCCATCATCGCCGAGTGTCCAATCATTTTTTTGGAGAAGATCTTTCGCGGCATCAACGCTCGATGAAGCAGTTCCGCTCGCGCTCATCACGGGAATAAAGGTGGGGGAGAAGGGGTTGGTTGCGGGGCTCGCATAGTCACCTAAAACAGCCGCAGTGAGTTCAGTAGTGCTCACGCTAAGGAGGAGCGCTTTCCGAATTTCTTTCTGCGCGAGAGCAGTTGAAGCGCTTTGATTCCAGAATACGGCGTAATAGGTCGGTGTCTTAAACGCGGTGCCTTCATACGGGCGGCGAACTGCCGCAAGGGAGCTTGCGTCAGCAGCAAAGAATCCATCAATGCCGCCATTATTGAAGCTCGCGATTTGGTCGTCACGGTTCTTGAAGAAAGCGATTTCAAAGGTAGCGATATGCGCCATTGGGGAAAACGTAGTATTAGCGCGCAGGCGATAAAGGCTTACGAACCCATCCGTGCCCACGGAGCGTGAGACAAATACATAGGGGCCGCTTGCAACCGGTCGGGTGTTGTACTCGGAAAGTTTCCAGTTGGCAGGCGGAATCGAGGCGAAAAGGTGTTTGGGAAGTGGTCGCAAGTTCTCGAGATTCTCATCAAAAAACGCGTAGCTTGTAGGCAGGCTGAAATCCACTTCCAGTTTGGAACTGCGCTTCGGAGTAACGCCTTGCCAGGCGGGCAGAAGCGGCGAGGCAGTATCCGGATTCTGAATCATGCTCACCGTGAAGATGACATCGTCGGAAGTAATCTCTTCGCCATCCGACCAGCGCAGATTGTCTTTGAGATGGACTTTAACCGTTCTGCCGTTATCGCTGGTTTCGACGCTATCCGCAAGATCGGTAATGTTCGCAAAAAGAAGCGTAGTAAGCGCGCGATCCGCAGCACTCTTCGCGACTACCGGATTTACAGTTGCCGGTTGGCCGACAATACCTTCACGATAGGTGCCGCCGTCCGCGGGGACGCTCACGGTGTGACGGATATAGAAGTTGAGACCGAGACCAAAAAGAGCAATGAGAACTCCGAGCGATGCCCCCGCAAATACTTGCCGTTCGCGACGAGTAAGCGCGCGATAGAACTTTTTAAAATAATGCATGAAAAAGGATTGGGGAGAGAGCTTAGGATGGAGCGATAAGCGCGCTCATCCTATAGCTTTAATTCTAAATCCTTTACGCGAAGAGTGCTACTTCGCGAGGAAGAGTTGCAATACTGCGAGTACGGCAAACGCAATAGAAAGCACAATCGTTCCGTAGAATACAATCCGCTCCAAGCCGCGGCGGGTTTGGTAGACGCCGCCTTCACCACCGCCAAAGAGGCCGCTCATGCCAGCGGAGCGCTCCTGGAGGAGAATAAGCGTGACGAGAATCACTGCGATTACGATTTGAATGATAGGGATAATGTGCATAGTTCTTTATGTTTCATCCCTCTGTGTCATCCCGAGCCTGTCGAGGGATCTTCTGCAAACTATATTCTCACGAATAAATCCACAACGAAGTTAATAACTGCGATGAGGAGAGTGGCCTCAAGAAGAGGCGCAACCCCTGAAATACTAAGCGCAGGGGTCAAAAAGTCAAGCAGGGCAAGCACGGCGGCGTTCACGATGATCATGCCCAGCCCGAGGGTAATCACAATGAGCGGACCGAGAAATAGCTTGAGAATTGGTCGGAGAATCAGATTGAGCGCTGTAAAAATGAGAGCGATCTCAAAGAGGAGCTTCCAGTCTGTGGTCGCAAGATAGAAGCCTACTATATAATGTGACGCTGCAAGAAGCCCGGCGAGGTTTGTAAGCACAGCAAGAAGGATGGAGCCGATGAGATGCATGTGCTAAGCATACAGAATTTAGAAGTGAGAATCTAGAATAGAAGATATAAAAAACGATGCCCTCGCGACCAGCTGGTCGCGAGGGCGAAGATCTATCGAAGTGACTAGAACGGCTTCACTCGATAGTTGAAAAGGACATTGGCATCGACGATATACGTTGTTTGGGTACCGTCTTTGTTCTTAACAGTCACGAGTGAGTAGTCCCACACTCTGCGTTCCACATCCAGGATCTGGACTGCTTGCGGATTTCTGAATTGGATCTTTCTCAGAACGCCATCTTCAGTGATCCAGAAGTTGCCCATGCAGAGAGTAAGGATCCCCACGATGAGTGCCGTGAAGAAAGCCAGTACCACGATGAGGATGAGCAGTTCAATGATCGTGAAACCTTCTTGAGAATTTCTCATATTTCTCCTTCTTGTGCTTAGCATCGATCGATTTCTAGACCGTCAACGCCAAAACTCAGAAGTTTGTGCCTACCGCAAAGAAAGTTTTCTGCAGCCTTCCAGTTGGATTTACGGACCACCAAGCCTTTACGTAAGCAGGTTTGATGGTCACTTTTACAACCGGTCCCACATCGATGTCGGGTCCTGCCATACCCCGCTCATAGTAGATTTGTTCATCCAGCCCGGCTTTTACGCGCGGGCTGAGGCTGTAGAGCAGATCTCCGTAGTGAAAAACGAAATACGGATCATTCTTTACGCTGAAGGCAACTTGGTAGAGTGAGAAGATACTCACCTTTCCATGCTCCGTATAGGTTAGAAGTTCACGAGAAATGCCTCCATGTCCACCACCAACGATGCCGCCTAATTCATAGGTCAGGGTGGTTTGTCCTTGAGTCACATTGCGGCCGAGAAAGATGCTCGTGGTGTTCGGCCAATCGAAATTGTATCGAGCATCCACTGATAGCGCACCTTTGTTGTAAGTGTACCAGGGGATTTTCTGGGTGCCGTTTTCCGTCACCTTGAAATAGTTCGCCAGATCATTGGATTGTGCTAACGCGACGCTTGTAACGAGGAAAGTCAGAACTGCGACTGCGATTTTCTTCACTGCTTTTCCCTTTCTCGGCAAAGCCGATGTCAATTTATCTAACTAAATTATACGCCTAAAAACTGGAAAAGTCAAGTGCGGTATCAAGCTTTAGCGCAGTTGCCGCAGCAGGCTCTCGCCGCTCATGTCATCTGGCTTCTGTATGCCCATGATTTCCAAAATCGTCGGTGCGACGTCAGAAAGGATGCCCGCAGTTTCATTTTTGATATTCGGCCAATTGCCAAACTTTTTATCTTTGAATTCAGGCGCTATGAGATGAAGCGGCACCGGGCTCGGATCGTGCTGGGTTTCTGGCGTGCCGGTCGTGGGGTTGAAAAGCTCTTCAACATTGCCGTGATCGGAGGTGATAAGAAGAATCGCATTCGTCGCTTCGACGGCTTTCACAACACGTTCCAATTCCCGGTCTACGGTGCGCACCGCTTCGAGCGAAGCTTTGTAATTTCCACTATGTGCGATGGTGTCGCCATTCGCGTAATTTACAAGAATAAAATCGTATGCGCGTTCCTCAAGCGCGCCAACCATACGATCGGTTATCGCTGAAGCCATCATCTGCGGATGCTCATCAGGATGGGGGATCGATTCGGAAGGAATCAAGACACGCTCTTCGCCGGGGAAATTCTCCTCCACATAGCCATTAAAGAAATACGTGACGTGGGCGTACTTATAAGTTTCCGCGAGACGCAGCTGTACCAGGCCTTGATCAGAGATTACTTTACCAAGGGGCGACTTCACCACATCCGCTTCAAACGCAACCTGGGCATCGAAGCTATCTTTGTAGCGAGTCATCGTCCCGACAAAAATATTTTTGAGATCTTTGCGCTGGAATTGATTGAAATCTTTAGTGATAAACGATTCCGCGAGCTGACGGATAGAATCCTCGCGGAAATTGAAGAAGAACAGCGCGTCGTTATCATGAATGGCGCTGTTAGCCTGTACGCGCACGCCCGGTAAAAATTCCTCGCTCAAACCTTTCGCATACGTCGCGGCAATGGTTTGGGGAAGATCTCCCGCCGGTCCATCCTCAGTCATAAGGCGATAAGCTTCTTCAGTGAGGTTCCAGTTACCCTCGCGATCCATGGCGTAGTAACGGCCGATGATGGTTGCGCACGCTTCCGGCGGCAGAGCCTTAAGGAGCGTTTCCATTGTTTTCTTCGGCATGTCTTTGCCATCGCCGAAAAGATGCAGTTTCACGTTCGCGACACCTTGCTGCTTTGCCATCTGAAGCAAAGCCTCGATGTGCTCCAGCGAGGCATGCACATTGCCTTTGGAAAGAAGACCGGCAAAATGTAGCGTGGCATTGTTTTCTTTTACATGCGCGCATGCGGCTTTGAGCGCCGGGTTCTCAAAAAAAGATTTATCGCGGATTGCAATCGTAATTTTTGGATAGTACTGATAAATAACTTTGCCGGCACCGAGCGTAAGGTGGCCCACTTCCGAATTACCGGTTTCACCCCACGGCAGTCCGACGGAGATGCCGGAAGCCTGAAGGGAAGTCAGCGGATATTCTTCCGCAAGCCGCGCGAGCGTCGGCGGTTTCACTACATAAATAGGATTCGACTCATCATCCCGGCCGATTCCCCAGCCGTCTAAAACAATCAAAGCTACGGTGCGTTTCATATGAGATAAGAATATAGAATATAGAATTGAGAATCTAGGGGGCACGCTTGCAAGGCGCTCATGTCAAGCGTATAAGTAATTTGCTCTTTGACATCAAGGGCCGCAGCGAGAATGGTCTCGGGCGAATAGAGGAGAAGCACTATGCTATCATTGCATGATTCAACGTGGCTGGCATTTTGGATGGCAGAAGAAGCAGCAAAAACCATCTGGCCGGAAGCAGCTTTCCATGATCGAAGATTTGGTAAGGAAGAAGAAATGGATTCGGACTTTATCCCTAAGATCTGGGATTCTCTTCCTGATGATGTTCAAACGTTCCTTCACGGAGCTCAATGGAAAAAGAAAACCGTTCGGATCAAAGCAGGTATAGGTAAGGGAGTCGGTGATGTTGATTTCATCTGCACTATGGCACGGGTGGGATTAATGAATTGGCAGCCACTTCACATCAAGATAAGCCTTGACGGCAGAAAAGATGGCACCGAGGGCGTTTTCAATTTGGAGGTAGTCCGTTATCACAGGCTCCAGCTCGTACAAGCAGGATAATGCAAAGGCCGCTAAGTCTAACTTAGCGGCCTTTTAATATAGATATTCAAGTTCGTAAAAAAGGTTCAGGGCCAACGCGCTTGCGTTGGCCCTGCATAGGGTGCCCTACTTTAGGGGCGATGTTTAAAAAAGTGAGGAAAGAGCTGGTCGAACCGGGAGGATCTGCATTCATTTTATCCCTAAGGCTCAGAGTGTCAAGGGAAATGTTATGCACATAGCTCAATATTAAAGAGTTTCATGTCAAGTATTGCTCCTTTTCTCCCGAAAGGGCATAATAGAAGTACGCTAAAAGTCTTCCTAAAATGAACTTAATGATTCATCTCACATGCAATACAGTATCGCGCTTGCCGCGCTCGTCGTGGGCGCTTTTGTCGGTTACCTTGTCCGCAAATCCTGGGCTACCAAACAGCTCGGTTCGCTAGAAGCGATTGCAGACACCAAAATTAAAGAGGCTGAAGCCAAAGCCAAAGAAATTGTAGTCGAGGCCAAAGACAAAGCCGCGCAGGTTTTACTCGAAGCAAAAAATGAAGAGAAAGAAGCGCGTGCGCAGGTAACCGCGCTCGAACACCGGCTCCTGGAACGGGAAGGCTTGCTCGACAAGCGGCTCGCTTCGATCGCCGACGAAGAAAAAGGAGTCAGACAGAAAGAAGAATCCCTGAAACAAAGAGAAGGAGAGATAGTCACGCTTCGCGACAAAGCGGAAGAGGAGCTACACCGCGTCAGTGGTCTTTCGCCTGAAGAAGCAAAGCGAACCTTGATCGAAGAAGTGAAATCGCGTCAGGCGGAAGATCTCGCGAAAAGCATCCAATCGGTTGAGACGGAGCGCCGTGATGAAATAGAAAAACGCGCCGGAGCGATCGTTACGACCGCGCTTCAGCGCTTTGCCCGCTCGCACGTTTCGGAACTCACGACTACCGTGTTCCATCTTCCGGATGAAGATATCAAAGGTAAGATTATCGGCCGCGAGGGCCGCAACATCCGCGCCCTCGAACGCGCCACGGGTGTGGAGTTTGTGATTGACGAAGCGCCGGGCGCGATCGTAATCTCTTCGTTCGATCCGTATCGCCGCGAAATTGCCCGCATCGCGCTCGAGAAGCTCGTGAAAGACGGTCGCATTCAGCCGGCCAAGATCGAAGAGGCGGTGGAAGAAGCCAAGGAAGAAATCGTAAAGCGCACCGTGGAAATCGGCGAAGCGGCAGTGAATGAAGTTGGGGTGTATGATCTGCCCAAAGAAATTGTGCAGCTCTTGGGCCGCCTGCATTTCCGCACAAGCTTCGGTCAGAATGTTCTTACGCATTCAATCGAGATGGCACACGTAGCAAGCATGATGGCAGCGGAGCTCGGATTAAATGTGATGGTGGCGAAAAAGGGTGCCCTGGTCCACGACATTGGCAAAGCCATCGATCACGAAGTGGAAGGTACGCACGTTGACTTGGGCATGAAGCTTCTTAAAAAATACGGAGTGGATGACAAAGTGATCGATGCGATGCGTTCGCACCATGACGATTACCCGTACGCCTCGCCGGAGTCTTATATAGTGACCGCCGCCGACGTGCTTTCCGCGGCGCGGCCGGGCGCTCGCCGGGGCACGATGGAAAACTACATCAAGCGCCTGCAAGATCTCGAGAAGATTGCGAATGGTTTCCCGGGCGTGAAACAGTCCTATGCCATTTCCGCCGGACGTGAACTTCGAGTCTTTGTAATTCCCGAAAAGGTAGATGATTTCCGCGCGCTTGAGATGGCTCGTGAAATAGCCAATCGCATCCAGAGCGAGCTCAAATACCCGGGCGAAATCAAAGTAAATGTCATTCGGGAAATGCGGGCCGTGGAATACGCGAGATAAATGCTATACTGAAGTACATCTATGTTCTTCAAAATCGCAAAATTTTTCCTCTTCGCCAGCGTCTTTGCGGTAACTATTGTCACGGTTGGCACCCTCTTTCCCTTTATTGTCGGAAAGTATGTGTTCTTCCGCCTGTGCGTATACCTCGCCCTGATTTTCTTCGTGCTCGGTCTCGCGATGGATCCGAAGGCGGGGGAGTACCTCAGCCGTTTGCGGCAGATCTTTCGTTCGCCACTCGCCTGGGCGGTTTCAGCGTACGTCTTCATCTTTATCATCGCGGGGTTTACTGGCCTCCGCCCGGCATTCTCCTTCTGGTCTAACTTCGAGCGGGGCGAAGGAGGGTTTCAAATGCTCACCCTCTATATATTCTTCGTTCTTCTTGCGACTCTCTTAAAAGAAGAACGGGATTGGCGAAAGCTCTTCTGGTGTTCAGTCATTGCCGCGGGTCTCATGGTCGCCTATGGCATCGGTGCCGGATTGAAATATATAGATGCGGATATCGTAAACGTAAATAGCGCCGGGTCCCAGATGCTGAAGGGCACGGGCGGACCGCTCTATAATCTTTTCCATAAATTTGTGGGGCCGCACTTCGGAGATCGATTCCAGGGATCGGTAGGAAATCCTGCTTATGTAGCCGCCTATCTTATCTTTATTCTCTTCTACCTTGCCGTGCTCTTTGTCCGTTCCGCTGCCTGGCGGTTCCGGGAGCGAGTGTTTGGGTACAGCCTCATTGCTATCACGCTTGGTGTAGTATTCTATTTCTCCGGCACGCGTGGCGCGTTTCTCGGTGTCCTCGCGGGCATTACCGCGGGAGCATTTATCTTTGGCATATCCGAAAAACGGTTCCGCAAATGGGCTATCGGCTTAGCGCTCGGTATCGTTATTATCGCGTCGCTCCTCGTAGGATTCCGGCACACTTCGTTGGTATCACATCTCCCGGGTGCGCGCATCTTTGATATTTCGCTTTCAAATGTAGTGAGCTCCGGTTCAGAAGGCACCTTCTCTACCCGCACCATCATGTGGGGGATTGCCTGGGATGCGTGGAAGCATCACCCGCTTTTGGGCTATGGCGCGGAAAATTTCATTTGGGTCTTCGATCGATTCTTTAATCCACGTTACTTCGTACCGAGTCAGGGTTTTGGAGCATGGTTTGATCGCGCTCACAGCATTATCTTCGATAACTTGGTGGCCGCAGGCGCGCTCGGACTCCTGGCGTTCCTCTCTATTTTCGTTGTCTTAGCCTTCTTCGTATTCAAAAAAACGCCGCGTCCGGCAGATGCAAGCGATTCAACCTGGCGAAGCGCCGCTATGAAAGCCGGTGTAGCTGGCGTAAGCGTTGCCTATCTCGTGCAGGGATTGATTCTTTTCGATGTGCTTGCGACCTACATCAATCTCTTTATCCTCTTTGCTTTCGCGCTGTATCTTTTCATGCCGGAGCCTGCAAGCGCAGCTCAGCATGACAAGCGATCCTATCTTCCCGGCTCGGCGATATATATGACAGCACTTATCGGGAGTATTCTCGCTCTTCTCGCGATTTACTTCGGCGCGATCCTACCGTACGTCAAGGCCTCGCGCTATATCGCCGCCGAGACAACCGCAAACTCGATAAGCGACGAACGCGATTTCGAAAATCACTTCAATTACGCGCTCCAATTCTATTCTCCTATCGGCGGCGAAGAACTTCCGAAATATCTCTCGAGCGACATCACGAGCCTCTTGCCGCGCCTTGCGAGCCCTGATTCTGAACCGGTCGCCCGCGCGCTCGTAAACTACATTGAGCCCTATCTCTGGCAAAATGATGTGCGTCATCTCATCGTCATCGCGCAGATGCACTACATACTCCTCAGAAACTTCCACCGCGTCGAGGATTTCAAAGCAGTGGAAACAGCATTTAATCAGGCTCACGAAATCGGACCAAAACTTCCCCAGCCGCTCTTCGGTCTCTATCAGCTCTACACAGATGCGAAACAAACCGCCGCGGCGGATACGGAAAAAGCCGAAATCCTGAAACTTTGGCCGGATGCATTCGCGACAAGTACCGCGAAGTAGCTCCACTCATGATGCGCATCGTTTTTCTCGCGTCTGATCCCAAGCGTCAGGGCGGGATCCAGCGTTTCAATGGGGCTGTAATCGCGGCCGCCAAAAAGTTTGGCGCAACGATAGAGCTCGTAATTCGGGAAAATGCCAAAAGCCCCTCTGAATTCCTTTGGGACTCTTTGCGGACCATAGCTCGAAAAAAGCCCCAGGAGATTTGGTGCGGACATATCCGTTTTGCTATCGCGGGGTGGTGTGCCTCGTGGTTTGGATATTCCTATGTCGTTTTCACGCATGGCATTGAAGTGTGGAATCTGAGCTGGTTTCAAAAAATCATGCTAAAGAGAGCACGGCGTATTACCGCGGCTTCTCGATATACGAAGGAAAAAATAGCCGAACAAGTGCCCAGTCTGAAGGAGAACATAGTTGTGTTGGGCAATATGGTAGACGGCAGTGTCTTTGTGAGACGGGATGACAATGAGTTTCGAATGCATCACGCGCTCACGGACGCGAAAATTATGCTGACTGTAGCCCGCTTCGACGCGCGCGAGCGGTACAAAGGCTATGACGCGGTACTCGAAGTATTGCCCGAGTTGCTGCGGGAGTTTTCATCGCTCTTTTATATTCTGACGGGTAGCGGCACGGATTTGCCACGACTCCGCGCGAAAGCAGAAGAGCTCGGCGTGCGTGAGCGCGTCATGATTATTGATAACGCTTCTTCTTTGTCCGAGCTCGTAGCCATCTATAACGCGGCTGATGTATTCGTTATGCCTTCGGAAGGGGAAGGGTTTGGCATTGTGTATGTCGAGGCGCTCGCTTGCGGAGTTCCCGTTGTCGCCGGAAACAAAGACGGTTCCCGGGACGCGTTACTCGACGGTAAACTCGGCATTCTTATCGATCCTCAAGACCGGGAGGCGCTGAGGATTGCGATTGCCTCTATTCTTAATAAACGAGCCCCGCAGCAACTGCTCGATAAGAACCTCTTGCGTGAGACAGTGCTCCAGGCCTATGGTAAAGAGGCTTTCGAGAAAAAGATTCAATCACTTATCGGGTAACTATGCATCGCCTTGCCATATTCGCTTCGCATCCTATCCAGTATCAGACACCGCTCTTCAAAGCGATGGCTCGTGACGGTCGAGTAGTGCCGCAGGTCTATTTCCGTACCCGGGGAGCTACGGAGCCGGCGTATGATCCTGAATTCGGCAAGGTGATTCAATGGGATCTGCCACTCCTTGAAGGATATGAGCACTCCTTTCTCTCATCCTCATTCGAGCTCCCGCGACTGCTCTTTAAAAAGCGCTTTGATGGAATACTGGTCTTCGGCTGGAATTCTTTTGAGATAGCGCTCATTGCTCTTGCCGCGCTTTTTTCCGGCACGCCGCTTTTCCTGCGCTCGGAAAGCCCCTGGAATCAAGAGGTAGAGAAGGGAAGTTTTTTGCAACAAATGAAACGCATAGTGCTTCGCTATGCATTCAAGATGGTGGCCGGTTTTCTCTTCATCGGAAAAGAAAATAAGGAATTTTATAAACAACTGGGGGTGTCGGAGAAAAAACTATTCTTTACTCCCTATGCAGTGGATAACGATCGGCTCCTGAGAGAAGCAGAAGAGTTTTTGCCGCGCAAAGACAACATCCGGCAAGAACTCGGTTTACCTACGGCAAAGAAAGTTATTCTCTTTGTAGGCAAATTGATTCCTAAGAAAAATCCGATGGATCTACTCCTCGCCTTCGGCGATCTTAGTCGCGAAGATGTGGCGCTTGTTTTTGTGGGGGAAGGAATGCTTCGCCCGGCTTTAGAAAAAACCATACGTGAAAAAAATATTGAGGATGTGCATTTCGCCGGTTTTAAGAACATGCAAGAGATCGGCCGATACTACGCCGCCGCGGATTTCTTCGTCTTACCGTCCGGACAGGGAGAAACCTGGGGCCTCGTCGCAAATGAAGCAATGTGTTTCGGTTTGCCGATTATTCTTTCTCGCCGCGTAGGCAGCGCGTCTGATCTTGTAGAAGAAGACAGGAATGGCTATACGTTCCGGCTGGGAAATGTTTCTGAGCTTCGAGATGCTCTTTTACGACTCATTGAAGAGCCGAAGAAGTGCGAGGAATTCGGCCGCGCCTCCCGCGCGATCGTAGAGCGTTACAGCTTTGAAGCTGATATCGAGGGAATAAGCCGGGCTATAAAAAATAGCGCAAGAAAGGTATAGTGCTTTCATGGATTATCGCGACCGCTTGTATAGCCGCTATGCGTCGGAACATACGGCGCATCTCTATGGCGAACGCTCCCGTGCTTCAGCCGAACGCCAGTTTCCGGTGTGGAGGGCGTATTTTGGAGAATGGCTCCCGAAGAAGAAAGACGCGGCTGTCTTAGATATCGGCTGCGGCGAGGGGAGCTTCGTGCTCTGGTTGCAGTCCCAAGGTCTTCGGTCAGCCCGAGGAGTGGATATCAGTGCCGAGCAAATTGCCGCGGGGGAGGCGATGGGCGTGAAGAATCTCGTACGCGAAGATATCACCGCGTACCTTCCGAAGCACGAAGGTCAATTCGATTGCATTTTTGCGCGCGACATTTTTGAGCACTTCAGAAAAGACGAGATTCTCGACGTGCTCGATCTTCTTGCGCGCGCCTTGAAACCGGATGGAAGCATCATCATCCAAACCGTGAATGCGGAAAATCTTCTCTGGGGACGTTTAAGGCACGGAGATTTTACTCATGAAAACGCTCTTACGAGTTCCTCCGCTCATCAGGTTCTTTCCGTTACGGGCTTCCATGAAATAGACGTGAGGCCACAGCGACCGGTAGCGCACGGCATCGTATCAGGGTTGCGCGCGCTTCTGTGGCGCGTTATTGAATTGAAGCTCAGGTGCTATTTGCTTATTGAGACCGGATCTTCGCAAGGGATCTTTACTCAAAATCTCTTGATTCACGCCCGGAAAAAGAGTTGACCATTGAGCGGGAATGCCCTACTGTTTGGGTATTAGCTATGCTCAAAAAACATTTTGAAGAATCAATCGCGTTGCAAGAGGAACTGCTCTCGAACCAGCTATTTCTGGGAGCGTTCGACCGCGCCGTGGTCGTTCTTGTGGAGTGTTTCAAAAACGGGGGAAGGCTTTTGATCGCGGGCAATGGTGGATCTGCCGCGCAAGCTCAACACCTCGCCGCGGAGTTTGTCGGTAAATATGAGAAACTGGAGCGCCCGCCGTACTCGGCGATTGCGTTGAGCGTGGATACATCCATTCTTACTGCTTGGAGCAATGATTATAGTTTCGATCTTGTTTTTGCCCGGCAGGTAGAAGCCCATGCGCGTAAAGGTGATGTTTTCTTGGGGATCTCAACAAGCGGCAATTCAAAGAATATTTTGGAAGCACTTCAGATAGCCAAAGCACGCGGTGTAGCCACGGTAGTGTTTCTCGGTAAAGACGGCGGCAAGACCAAAGGTATGGCTGACATCGAATTCATCGTGCCTTCAACGAGCACCGGACGCATTCAGGAAGTGCACAACACGCTTCTCCATGCATTAACCGACGCGGTAGAACAAGAGCTGCAATCGGCGGGATAAAACTCATGCCGGAAAAACCTTTAGTGAGCGTCTGCACAACTTTTTTCCGGGCGGAACGCTATATCTACCGGGTTCTCGAAAGCGTCCTCCAGCAGACCTACGCCAACGTGGAATTGGTGGTAGTCGATGGCGCGAGCACGGATGGCAGCGCGGAAATCGTGAAGCAATATGCGGCTCGGGATCCGCGCATAACCTATGTGCGTGTCGAGGAAGGCACATTCCCAGAGCGGCTCAGGAAATCGTTCGAACTTGCTCACGGAAAATTTGTAATGATGATCGGCGCGGACGATTGGATTGCCAGGGATTATATCGAAAAGGGAATAGAAACGTTTGAAGAATTTCCGGATGCCGCCGGCGTCATTCCGCGCCTGGTAAGTCTTCTCGAAGATAAGCCGGATCACTTTATTTTAGAAAACGAGGTATTCGGAGAGTTTTCCCGTCCAAAGGCTTACCCGGCCTCGTGGTTTGCGAAAGAGATGTATCGTCCGACCCATCTTTATATAAGCGCGCTGGCGCTCATTCGCAAGGAAGATGCCGTAGCCTCATTTAATTATTTCCTTACCCATTATCCGACATCCGAGGCCGTTACTCCGGAGCTCAGATCGCTTTTCACACAAGGGTTCGGGATCGACGCCGTCATGTTCCTCGAGATTCTGAGTCGGCACGAGCGTTTCATATTTAGCAGCGCGCTCTGCCATTTAAAAACGATGGGCGGCCAGACTATCCATTTTGACCTGGGGCAGGAATCGCTCACAAAAGTCCTTACGCATTATTATCAGTATCTCACCACGTTCTCTTTCATGTATAAAGCAAAGTGGCCAAGTTTCTATCGTGGCATGAAGCTCTTTCTGGGAACCGAAGCGCTCACCTCGCTCTTTATCCGTTTCATCCGGACCGGTCCGCGCAAGTTTTTTGCTGACATACAACAAGGCAAGTCTGAATCGCGGCGTTTTTTCAAAGAGTTTTCTTGGATCGAACGTGTTGTTTGTAGCGTGCGTGCGGTGGGGCGCTTGGGGCGGCGAGGTTTGGAATTCCTCTTGAGGAGACTACGAAAAGGAGGCGTTCAGTCCAAGGATCAGCGCGATTACTTCAGCCGAAATTATTTCTTAGACGCCTCGGGAAACTTTACGGCCAATTGATTGTTCCTCGGATTACTGCTACCGTAAGAGCCAATGTTAGAACCAAAAACGCTAACTCCGGAAGATATTGCGGGCGTAGTAGGCGAGTCGTTGAGTCCACGAGTCGAGGGGATTGTGAGAGATCTTGCAGTAAGCTATACGGAACTCACGTCAGCCGAGCGGGATTATTGCTTGAGAAGCGCTATTCAGATTCTCCTCGACCCCGTGCAGATGGATAAGTCTGGCGCGCATCGTATCGAGAAATGGGAGAAGGGTTGGTCATCTAACCTCGAGGCCCTGAAGAAAGAGGGAAAGGAAGGCTTACTACCCGCGTATTTTTCGGTAGATCGGGAACTCACCCGCTGGGCACGCTGGCGCCGGGAGTATGTGAAGCCAACTGAGAAAGGCTTTGATTATAAGGTTCTTTCGATAATGCTCAGCTGGCTTTTTGAAAAATATGCCGCAAAAGCGCCGGCCGTGTATGAATTCGGCTGCGGCACCGGCCATCACCTCCTGCGCTTGCGCGAATTCAACCCCACCGCGAAAATCTACGGTCTTGATTGGGCGGAGGCATCGCAGAACATTATCGCGGAAATGGTAAAGGAAGGATTGGCAAAGGACACCTTTGGGAGAAAGTTTGATTTCTTTCATCCCGATGAATCGTTCGCCCTGGAACCGGGGAGCGTGGTCTATACCGTAGGTGCTCTGGAACAGGTGGGGAGCGAACACGGCGCCTTCATCGATTATCTTTTGAAAAATAAACCCGAACGGTGCTTCCACGTTGAGCCGGTCTGGGAACTCATGGATCCGGAGAATCTCTTGGATTATCTGGTCATCGAATATTTTAAGCGTCGTAATTACCTGTCGAACTTTATGAGTAGTTTGCGCGAACGGGAAAAACAGGGGACGCTTACTGTAGAAAAGGCATTTCGTACCTATCTCGGAGGCAGTTTGCTTACGGAGTATTCGATTGTTATTTGGTCCCCAAAGGTATAGAGTGAGCCTATGGAAATCCAAAAGACAAAGCTTGATGGTGTGCTTCTCGTAAAACCCGATGTTCACGAGGATTTTCGGGGCGCCTACGTGGAGACCTTTAATAAAAAATTGTATGCCGAACACGGCATCGCGATGGATTTTGTCTGTGACGACCTCTCTTCGTCTTCGCAAGGAACGCTGCGCGGCATTCATGGCGATCAAAAAACCTATAAGCTCATTTCGTGCGGATACGGTCGTTTCTATTTCGTGGTAGTGAACTGCGATGAGACTTCCCCGCAGTACAAGCAATGGGAGTCGTTTGTACTAACCGATGCGAATCGCTGGCAAGTGCTCGTACCACCGAAATTCGGAAACGGTCACCTCGCCCTCTCCGATAAAATCGTATTTTGCTATAAGCAATCAGAATATTACGACCCACAGAGCCAGTTTTCGATTCGTTACGACGATCCGAAGTACAATATCTGGTGGCCGATCAAGAATCCGATGCTCTCTCAGCGGGATGAGGCGGGTAAGTATGTAGATTAGGATGAATTTGCCGCCTGTATTTCAGGGTCGGACAAAAGAGGAGCAGGATTATTTTCTTGCACTTGCTCATACCCATGAGCATGAGCTTCAGCTTCACGAAACACTCGGTAAGCTTTGGGAAAAAGATGAGAGTGGCAGGGATTGGAGTAATGTCACGGAGCATTGCCTCATTGAGGCGGCCCGTGCCGAAACGCTGGCTGAGCTCTTAGGTCTTTCACATGAAATCCGCGAAGTCCTTGGACGAGCTGCAGCGGTCCACGATTTTAATAAAAGGGAAGAAATCAAGCGCACCAAATCCGAAATTGCGGAGGGTGGGAGCGGGCGCCAAGCGGTTCTCGCGATCGAAAAAGAAAATGAAGCGATGCTTCGGAATGCCGGGGTGTCCGAAATGGTGATTTCCTTCGCGGGGCATGTAACCGGTGATCCGGAAGATACGTTTTTTGTAAAAGAGATTTTGGATAAACACGAGCTCACCGAAGAAGATTGTGCGCATCTCATTGCTCATTATATTGATAACTACACCCGGGGGAGCAGCTGGGCAGAACCGGCTGAAATCATAGATGGCAAAAAAATCAATGATATCGACCGGAGAAATATCGCGAACGCTGCAAACCCCGATTACAGCACGATGAATGAGGAGGGGATCACATTGAACGCGGGCCATCCTTTCTTCGACGGGATGACGCGTTTCGAGGCGGCGGCGGCTATAAATCACGAAATTGAAAAACGGTTTGCGAGCATGCTCCAGGCTCTGGGCGTACTCGTCGAGCCGGAAGATCTTCCTGAATATATTGATCGCTCTATCCGCGAGAAAATAAAAACCGCGCGACGGTAAAGTCGCGCGGCATTGTGGTATTTCCTACGCGGGAAGTTTGCGTATTTTTTCGATGATAGAGGAAGTAGAGACACCTTCGTATTCCGGCGGCTTGTCTCGCTCCGAGCGAAGCACGACGAAACGGATTCCGAATTCGCGCGCCACTTTATGCCGGCCTTCCAGATCCTCGCCATCGTAGTTTATGGCCCAGATATCCGGCCGGAAGAGGTAGAAAATCTCCTGAAGCGGAGACAAGAGTCCTTCGCCCGGAGCGGAAGGATTCGAAAGAAACGCGTAATCTACGGGCTTCAGTGAATCCACCATCTTGAGGCGAATATGCTCGTTCAGGATCGGTCGTCCCTCGCCTTTGTTCTTTCTGATTTCCGCATCCGGGCCTACCGCGACAACCAAGAGGTCGCCCAGTTTCTTGCAGTCTTCCAGAAAACAGATGTGCCGCGCGTGCAAGAGATCAAAAGAACCGGAAACGAAGACAATTCTTTTAGCAGAGGAGAGTGTTCTCAGTCCTGCAACAGTCTTCAAAGAAATGATCATAGCGAGCTCACTTTCCGATAAAAAACGTAGACGTACGCCTGAGCTCAATCGCCGCCGCAAGGTGTTTGCCGGTAAGTGGCGGCAGATCCGCGGTTCGCGCATTTTCTTCGACTTCTTCGAGACGCATCATGCCGGGTACAACCGTGGATACCTCCGGAAAACTCACGCAAAACTTCAGCGCAAGTTGGGCTTTGGTATACATTCCTTTGGAATTGAGGAATGCGAAGCGGTCCGCCGCGGCTTGCCAGCGTTCCAACTGTTCCTTTGGCCAGGCGGAACGATGATCTCGTTCGTTGAAATCGAGCGAATCAATCTTTCCCGTCAAAAAACCGAATGAAAAAGGCGTACGGGCGATAACGCCAACCTTGAGTTCATTCGCTCGCTGGAGCACTCCCGCGTGAATTGCGCGGTGATCCATGAGATTGAAGTTTACCTGCACCACCTCGGCTTTGAATACATCCATTGCCTCGATGGCATCTTCCGGATTCTTGGTCGAGTATCCGAACGCTCGAATTTTGCCTTCTCGCTTGAGACTCTCGAGAGTCTCGGTGACAGCGTATCTGCGCGCAATTTCCATGGGCACGCTGTGAATCTGATAAAGATCCACATACTCCATCCGGAGCCAGCGCAGACTTTCTTCAAGCGAGCTACGAAGATAGTGAGGGGAAACGTCGTACGGTCCGCCGTGGCGAACGCAACCTGCTTTGGTGCCGATAACTACCTTGTCTCGCCGAGCGCCGAAAGCTTTTCCTAAAAGCTCTTCCGCATGGCCGTAGCCATACGTGCTCGAGGTGTCGAAAAAAGTGATACCAAGATCCAATGCGCGGTGAAGTGCTGCGAGTGAAACCTGGTCATCAGTCTCACCGTAGGAGGTTGCGCCTTCGGTCAGTCCACCGATGCCCCAGGTACCAAATCCAATTTCAGAAACGCGAATGCCGGTAGTACCGAGCAGGCGATAATGCATCGTGTTACTTCCTTCCTTTTCAAATTTTGCTGGATGTAGTCTGCATCGAAATAGCTCTATTGTCAAACTTGCGCGAAGCGGGTATATTCACGGACAGCAAATACATTTGAAAAAGGAGAAAACATTGTGAAAGATCTCGCAATGGTTGCCAAAAAAGCACGCAAGCACGTGCTCCAGATGGCTTATGAAGCCAAAGATTCTCACATCGGTTGCTCGTTGTCGGCAATTGAAATTCTTGTGGCACTCTATTTCGAGGTGATGAATATCGATCCCGACTACCCCACTGATCGGCTGCGGGACCGGTTCATTCTGAGTAAGGGCCACGCTGCCGCTGCGCTTTACGCGGTGCTCGCGGAACGGGGATTTTTTCCGGTGGAAGCATTGTCTGATTTCGCAAGAGAAGGCAGTCGCATTGCTGATCACATCGAGCGCCACATGCCGGGCGTGGAAACGAATGGCGGCTCCGGCGGTCACGGACTCTCACTCGGTGTGGGTATGGCGCTCGCCGCGGCAGCGGATAATCTGCCCTCGCGGGTATTTGTGCTCATGGGTGATGGCGAGCTCCAGGAAGGTTCAGTGTGGGAAGCGGCGATGTTCGCTGCTTCACGCAATTTGAAGAACCTCACCCTCATCGTGGATGTAAACGGATTTCAGACCTGGACGCAAGTGCGCCACGTCGTAGAGGTGGAACCACTTGAAGACAAGTTCAAAGCTTTCGGCTGGGCTACCTCGCGCATCAATGGTCACCACTTTCATCAGCTGACGGATTATCTAAGACTCCCATCCAGCCGTCCTCCGCACGTAATCTTCGCATGTACGCGGAAAGGCAAAGGCGTCTCCTTTATGGAGGACCACGGCGAGGATTGGCATAACGGCGTCATGACTCCGGAGCAATATGTGCTCGCAACGCGGGAGGTGGAAGATGCGTAATGCAGTCATTGAAGCGCTCTATGAAGCCGCGCGAAAGGATGAAAACATCTTTTTTGTGACCGGGGACTTCCAGCACGTGCGCGAGAAGGAATTTCGGGAGCTGGGGCTGCGCTATCAAAACGCCGGCATGGCGGAGCAAAACATCATCGGTCTTGCCGCCGGTGCGGCGCTCTCGGGTAAGCAAGTCTTCGTCTACTCTATCATTCCCTTCATTACTCTGCGTTGCATCGAACAAATCAAAGTAGATGTATGTTCGCACCATGCGAATGTGGTGGTGATCGGTGGCGGAGCCGGTTTTACCTATGGCACGTGTGGCATCACCCATCTTGCGATCGAAGACATTGCGATGATGCGCGCGCTGCCGCGCATGAAGATTGTTTCGCCCTCCGGCCCAGAAGAGGCAGTCGCGCTCTTCAATCAAGTTACGGCTGAGGGCGGTCCGGCATACCTGCGTCTCAATAAGCGTGGGGAGAAAAATCTGCATGCACTGACTCCGGTATTCGGGAAAGCGATGATCGTGCGAAGTGGCAGTGATATGTCGCTCCTTGCGACCGGCACCATTCTTGAGGAGGCCTTGATCGCCGCAGAAATCCTTCATGAGCAAGGACTCTCGCTCGAAGTGGTGAACATACATACGCTAAAGCCTCTCGACCGGGAGTTTGTCCGTGACCTTGCGAAGAATCGCAGACTCATCTGCACGCTCGAGGAGCACAGCATTGTGGGCGGCTTGGGCAGTGCAGTCGCGGAAGTGATTGCGGAAACGAGAGGAATCGCGCGCTTCTTCCGGTTCGGCATCCAGGATGACTGGCCGGAGGTCGTTGGCAGCCAGGCCTATCTGCGCGATCACGTCGGCATTTCGGGCCGGAAAATCGCTGAGACGCTCAAAAAGTTCTTTCCCAAATAGTCCTTACCCCCGCGGCAGACGCCGCGGGGGCTTTTCATTTCTAGAGAGAATGAGTATCCTAAGCCAATATGGCAAAAGTATTAGTAACCGGCGGAGCTGGTTATATCGGTTCAGTCCTTGTTCCGGAGCTCCTGCGCGCGGGGCACGAGGTCACCGTAATCGATAATTTTATGTACGGTCAAACGTCACTTTTGGACGTCTGCAATTTCGATACGCTTACGGTAGTGCGCGGCGATGCGAGGAGCGATGAGCTGCTTAAAAAACATATTCCCGGCAAAGATTTTATTATTCCCTTGGCGTGTCTCGTGGGTGCGCCGCTCTGCGATCAAGATCCCATCGCGGCGCGCACGACCAATCTCGAGGCCGTGGAATCCATTCTGAAGCTTCGCGAAGCAGGGCAGAAAATCATTTTCCCGAATACGAATAGCGGCTATGGTCTCGGTCAAGGGGAGACTACATTTTGCACCGAAGAAACCCCGCTCGAGCCCATTTCGCTCTATGGCAGATTGAAAGTAGAGGCAGAAGAGAAGCTCTTGGCGGCAGGGGACGCCATAACGCTGCGGCTTGCCACGGTCTGCGGCATAAGCCCGCGCATGCGCCTGGATCTTTTAGTAAATGATTTTGTGTACCGGGCGGTGAACGATCGCTTCGTAGTCCTTTTCGAAGCCCATTTCAAACGCAATTACATTCATGTCCGCGATGTTGTGCGCGCGTTCATGCACGCCATGACGAATTTCGACGCCATGAAGAACAACGCCTATAACGTAGGTCTCTCTGATGCAAACTTGAGCAAGCTCGAGCTCTGCCAAGAGATTCAAAAACAGCTGCCAGAATTTGTTTTCCTGGAATCCGCGATCGGCAAGGATCCGGATAAGCGCAATTACGTTGTCTCAAACGAGAAAATAGAGAAAACCGGCTTCAAACCCCAGGTATCACTGGAAGCCGCGATTCGAGAGCTTATCAAAGGCTATAAGATCGTGAAACGGAATAATTACGCGAACATCTAACGAGCAGCAATCCCCGAGAATTGACAGTGAGTGTTCAAAATAGTATAAAATTGTCAGTTAATTGATTGAGGAGGAGTGAAGTGAAAAAACAAAAAGGTGAGCTTGCCGGACGGGTAGCTCTCGTAACCGGTGCCGGCCATGGCATTGGTCGTGCAATCGCAGAGGCACTGGCTGCCGAGGGTGCAAACATCGCGATTTGCGGACGGGATCTCAAAAACCTCGACGCGACAGTCAAGATGCTTGATAAACGTGAGGTGCGCGCCGAGGACTATCAAGTAGATGCCACTTCGGGCAAGGATGTTATGAGACTCGTAGAGGCAGTAAAATCTGATTTCGGGACAATTGATATTCTCGTCAACAACATCGGCGGTGTCCGCCAGCACACGCTCTTTCAGTATATTACCGAACACGAATGGTACGAGGTCTTCGAAGCAAACCTCATGAGTATGGTGCATTTTTGCCAGGCGGCGTTGCCGCATCTCAGGGAATCTGACTGCGCCTCCGTCATTAATATGGCGAGCGTGGCAGGCAAGCGCCCGGGAGATTTCAATCCGCACTACGGCGCGATGAAGGCTGCCATGATTCACTTGAGTAAGCACCTCTCGAACCAGTGGGGAAAGTACGAAATCCGCGTGAACGCGATTGCTCCACACACCGTGAAAGCCGGAGCCTGGAAGCGTGATGTCGCGAACAAAGCGCAAACTGAACACCTTTCGCACAAAAAAGCGGAAGAGATGATGACGAAGAATGTGCTTTCAAAGATGGTTCTCAAAAAAATCGTGACTGCGGAAGATGTCGCGAACCTCGCTGTGTTTCTCGCTTCCGATCGCTCCCGCCTCCTGACCGGTACCTGCATTACCGTGGACGGGGGAGCAGTGAATTCGATTTTCTAAACATATCGCCGCCGAGCTTAGCTCGGCGGCGTTTTCTATTGCCGAAACATGAGCTAAATGATACAGTCATGCCAGTTTATTGATTTTTAATCTTAGAAAAAAGAAAGGAAGTGATCCTAATGAAGGAGAAAAAGGTGGTGGGCCTCGTGCAGGTAAACAATGGCTTTTCGGGCCAGTACTACCTGCCGTACTCAGTTGGCGTGCTCGAATCATTCGCACGCGCGAACCTCAAAGACCCGGAAGCATTTGAATTTCTCATCCCCATCTACTGTCGGGAAAACGTGGAGCGCGCGGCGAAAAAGCTTCGCGGCGCGGACCTTGTCGGCTTCTCGCTCTATGTTTGGAATGAGCAGATCTCGCTCGCGATCGCCCGTGCCTTGAAGTCTATGTCACCGTATACGGTTATCGTATTCGGCGGCCCACAAGTGCCGGATCATGCGGAAGCATTTTTGCATGAGCATGAATTCGTGGACATTGCGGTACATGGCGAAGGCGAAGAAGTATTCACGGCGATTTTGGAAGCCCTGCCGAGCGGAGATTTCTCGGAGATTCCCGCGGCAAGTTTTCGTCGTGACGGAACTATCGTGACAAACCCGCGCGGTAAACGCATCAATGATCTGGATCGGGTTCCCTCGCCGTATCTCACCGGTATCTTCGAGCCCTTGATGGCGGCTCACCCCGAGCATCGCTGGATTGCAATGTGGGAAACAAATCGGGGCTGTCCCTTCAGCTGCACGTTTTGTGACTGGGGCTCCGCTACGGCGCAAAAAGTCTACGGTGCCGGCATGGATCGTCTGCGTGAAGAAGTAGATTGGTTTGCGGATCATAAGATCCACTATGTCTTCACTGCCGACGCGAATTTCGGAATCATGGAGCGAGACGAAGAACTCGCGCGTTACTGTGCGGAGGTTAAAGCCCGCAAGGGATTTCCGGCGCATCTTTCCGTGCAGAGTACGAAGAGCGGTCGCCTAGGTTCCAAGCTTACCGAGCGCGCGTTTGAAGTACAGAAGATTCTCTCGGATTCGGGTCTGAATCAGGGTGTTGTGGTATCCATGCAGTCGATTGATGCCGAAACGCTCGTCGCGATCAAGCGCAGCAACATCTCAATTCCCGCGTTCAAGGAGATTCAGAACCGCTTCAACGCGGCGGGTGTGGAGACCATGACCGATCTCATTCTGGGTCTGCCCGGCGAAACCTATGATTCGTTCGCGAACGGGGTGAGTGAGTTGATTGAAGGCGGTCAGCATAATCGCATTCAGTTCAATAACCTTGCCATTCTGCCGAACGCGGAGATGGGCGATCCGACATATCAGGCAAAGTACGGTATGGAAACCGTGCAGAGCCGCATCATCAACATTCACGGATTCAGAGAAGAGTCCGCAGACGATGTGCCCGAGTATCAGAAGCTCGTCATCGCGACTGCTTCGATGCCGCGTGCGGACTGGGTGAAAACCCGCGTCTTTGCATGGATGAGCGCGTTTCTTCATTTCGACAAGCTCTTGCAGATTCCGCTCATGGTGACCCACGAGTCTACCGGCGCGACCTATCGCGCCGTGATCGAGGCATTCATGAACGAATCTCTCTTGAGCGGACGTTTTCAGACGCTCCAGCATACGTTGCAGTTTTTCGAAGCCAAGGCACGGGAAATCCAAGCCGGCGGCGAAGAGTACTGTCACTCCGAGCGCTGGCTCGGCATCTGGTGGCCGGCCGATGAGCTCGCGTTTATCGAGCTCATGGCGTCGGGACGCCTGGATGCGTTCTATCGCGAGGCAGAGACACTTCTCTTTGAAGTATTCGGCGAGAGTAACGCGCGCTACGGAGCATATCTCCATGAAGCAGTCCGGTTGAATCGCGCACTCATCAAGGCGCCGTTCGAAGAGCGTGATCTCGAGCTCGAATCGTCATGGAACGTGCTGGATTTCAGAAAGCGCGTCATGCGTGGCGAGAAAGCGTTGCCGGAAGAAGGGGAGTTTGTGGTGAGTATCGACCGCACGAGCGAACGCTGGGACTCAATCGAGGACTGGTGCCGCGAGGTGGTTTGGTTCGGCAACAAGCGTGGCGCGTATCTCTACGGCAATGCCTCGCTCGAACAACTCTCCGGTCATTTCTAAGGAGGGATAGAACAACATAGGAAAGCGGCCAAGCTAAACTTGGCCGCTTTTATTTTTCGTCATTTCCAGAGCAAGTGAAATATTATATACTATATTATATAATATAGTATATAATATTGACAAGAGCAGAGGGGAACGATACATTCAAGGGCAGAAGATTTGAAAACGAAACGAAAGCGAGGATATGTATGCGAAAAATTGTCGTGGGGTTCTGTCAGATTAACGCCGGATTTTCCGGCCACAGCTATTTGCCCTATTCCGTTGGTCTCCTTGAGGCCTACGCCCGCAAGAATCTCAAAGATCCGGACGAGTACGAGTTCATGCTGCCGCTCTTTTCGCGCGAAGCGATCGAGACGGCAGTCGAGAAGCTCGTGCCGGCGGATGTGGTGGGATTCAGTCTCTATGTGTGGAATAACGAGCTCTCACTCCGGATCATGGAGCGGCTCAAAGCCCGGAAGCCGGAGGTAATCATTATCGCCGGTGGTCCGCACGTGCCCGATCGGATTCAACGCAAAATGGCACGCGAGGCGGTGGCCAAAGGAAGTAATGCCGCGATGCATTACGACGCGAAACGCGTAGAAGAGTATCTGCGCCAGTATCCCTTCATCGATCTTGTCTGCCACGGCGAAGGCGAAAAACCATTCACCACTTTTCTCGAGGAGCTCACGGGGGATTGGAAGAACATTCCTTCGGTAAGCTTCATTGATGCGTGGGGCAATTTTATCCAGACCGAGCGCGTGTCACGTACCCGGAATTTGGAAGAATTTCCTTCGCCCTATCTCGACGATATATTCGAACCGCTCATCGCCGCAAACCCGACTACCGAGTGGATCGGTACCTGGGAAACGAATCGCGGCTGTCCGTTCTCATGCGCGTTCTGCGACTGGGGATCCTACGTGGCAACCAAAGTGAACTCGTGGCCGCTGGAGCATGTCTACGCGGAAGCGGAATGGTTTGCCGCGCACCGCGTACGTTTTATCTTTCTCACCGATGCGAACTTCGGTATTCTGCCCCGAGATGTGGAAATCGCCGAGTATTGGGCCGAGATGAGAGCGCGTACCGGCTACCCCGCCGCGATCACGGTTTCGAATACCAAAAACGCTACGGAGCGCTCCTATAAAGTACAGAAGATTTTCGCGGATTCCGGTTTGAACATGGGCGCGACGATTTCGATGCAGTCCATGGATATGGATACCCTGAAGGCAATCAAGCGCGATAATATCTCGCTCGATTCTTTCAAGGAAATTCAGCGTCGCATGAAGGCCG